>JAICSC010000071.1 GCA_025937085.1 Nocardioides sp. | reverse complement strand
GGTTGCCGCGCTGATCCTCGGCTCCCAGGCCTTCGGCGACAAGGGTCTGGTCTTCCCGCTGTTGATCCCCGCCATCGGCGCGCTCACGGCGGTGGTCGGGATCTACCTGTGCAAGCCGCGAGCCGGTGAGAACGGCCTGGTCACCATCAACCGCGCCTTCTACATCTCCGCCGCGATCAGCGCGGTAGCCTGCGTCATCCTGGCGTTCGTGTACCTGCCGGGCTCGTGGGGCGACCTCGCGGGACTCGATCTCAACAACAGCCTTCTGGCCAGCGGGCTGCCCGGCAACAGTCCCCGGGTCATCGCAGCGGTGGCCGTGGTCCTGGGGATCGTGCTTGCCTCGGCCATCCTGGCCCTGACCGGCTACTTCACCGGCACCGACTACCGACCGGTCAAGGACGTCGGCAAGACCTCGCTCACCGGAGCGGCGACCGTGATCCTCTCCGGCATCTCGGTCGGGTTCGAGTCCTCGGTCTACACCGCGATCGTGATCGGTGCCGCAGTGTTCGTCGCGGCAGTCGTGGGAGGTTCCGTGGCTCTGTTCGCGGTCGCCCTCGCCGGGTGCGGCCTGTTGACCACGGTCGGCGTGATCGTGGCGATGGACACGTTCGGACCGGTGTCCGACAACGCTCAGGGCATCGCCGAGATGTCGGGCGACGTGCACGGCGACGGCGCCCAGATCCTGACCGAGCTCGACGCTGTCGGGAACACCACGAAGGCGATCACCAAGGGCATCGCGATCGCGACCGCCGTGCTGGCCGCGAGCGCCCTGTTCGCGTCGTACACCCAGTCGGCGATCCAGGCGTTCGGCGACGCCCACGCCACCAGCTCCGAGGCGGCCGGCTTCAACAACGCGTTCCTGGTCTTCGACGCCAAGCTGATCGTCGGCGTCCTGCTCGGTGCCTGCGCCGTGTTCCTCTTCTCGGGACTGGCGATCAACGCGGTCGGCCGCGCGGCCGGTGCGGTGGTCTTCGAGGTACGCCGCCAGTTCCGCGACATCCCCGGGATCATGGAGGGCACCGGTCGTCCCGAGTACGGCCGCGTGGTCGACATCGTGACCCGAGACTCGCTGCGTGAGCTCGCAACGCCCGGTCTGCTGGCGATCCTGGCGCCGATCGCCGTCGGCTTCGGTCTCGGGGTCGGCCCGCTGGCCGGTTTCCTGGTCGGAGCGATCGCGTCCGGCACGCTGATGGCGGTCTTCCTGGCCAACTCCGGTGGCGCCTGGGACAACGCGAAGAAGCTGGTCGAGGACGGGAATCATGGCGGCAAGGGCTCCGACGCCCACTCCGCGACGGTGATCGGCGACACCGTCGGTGACCCCTTCAAGGACACTGCCGGACCTGCCATCAACCCGCTGCTCAAGGTGATGAACCTGGTCTCGCTGTTGATCGTGTCGGCTGTCGTGAAGATGACCTACGGCAGCGACCAGCACGACTGGTTGCGCATCCTGATCGCCGTCGTGGCAGCGCTCGGGATCGCGGTCGCGGTCTACGTGTCCAAACGACGCTCGACGGTGATCGGCGATGACACCGGCACTCCGGCCGCTCCGTCGGCTCCCGCCCCGGTCACCGAGCCCGTGACCGACGACGGGGCGACCCGCCAGTTCGAGCAGCAGCAGGGCTGAGCCCGAGCGAGGACGTTCCGCCCCGGCGCAGCCGGGGCGGAACGACCGGAGCGAGCGCCGCTGCGAGCTTGCTCGCAAGGCGGCTTTGGGATTCGACCACCCCCGGCGCAGCCGGGGCGGAACGACCGGAGCGAGCGTCGCTGCGAGCTTGCTCGCAAGGCGGCCTTGGGATTCGACCACCCTCGGCGCGTACCTCTCGGCCCACTCCGGCCTCGTCGTCGGCACCGACGTCAACCGCCGCTCGAGGCGCTGCGGACGTCAACGGACAACCGGTACGACGCTCGCGCTCGCGCCTTGTCAGCGCATCCATCTGGCGACGCTCGCGACGCCGCAGCTCCGTGGATCCAGACACCCCATGCCGGCGGTGCGGGGCCCGGTCCCCGACGGCTTCCTCACTCCGGAGAGACGAGCGGTGGCGAGGCTTCGGCGACCGACTGCGCCGCGAGTGCCTGGTCGCGGGCGCGGAGCAGGCGACGGCGGGTCGCCGCGGTGAGCAGGTCCGGCCTCCCGACGAGAAGGATGTCGGGAAGCTCGGCGGGCCGCGGCGGATCCGGCCAGTAGCCGACGAGGAGCCGATGCACCGAACGCCCGGGGAGCGACAGCTGGATGCGGCAGCCGAGCGTGTGCTGGAGGCCGGTCTGGGTCGTGGTGCCTCCGGGGCCGAGGAGGCCGTTGGCCTTGGCCGCTACCCAGCAGATGCCACCGGCGAGACGAGCGGCCTCCCCCACATCCAGAAGCGCCTCCGGATCCGCCGTCCAGGCAACACGCAGGGCCGCCATCAGGACCGCGCGTGCCTCCGGGACCCGCAGCTCGCGCGCAGCGCGGTCCAGCAGGTCGACGCAGGCGGCCAGGCGCTCGCGGTCGGCGGGTCGGAGGTCGGGGTCGGGCTCGAAGCCGCGGTCGACCAGTGGCCGGGTGTGCAGAGCCAGCAGAGGCTCGCGGCCGCCGACCGCCGCGTCGAGCCAGGTGAGGACCTGCTCGTGCAACGGAGGTGCCGCCGGTGGGCTCACCGCCGGCCGGCGTTCGCGGTCGAAGCGATCGGCATGATGCTCCCAGCGCGTCCCGACCACCGGCTCGCTCCACACGTCGACCAGTCGACCGTCGACCAGGACCAGGTGGGTGAGCCGGTCGCGCTCCGCGTCGAACGACCGGCACGGCGAGTCATAGGGGTCGGCCTCCGGCCAGGAGAACGGCCGCGTCGGCTGTTCGGCGTACATCGTCGGATGACCTCCCGAGAAAGTGGCGTGGTGACGACGGTCGCACACTTCGAGAGGCGACCCCGGCCGCTCTCCACAGACCCCGATGGGCGCCGGTCTTCTGGGTATCGGCAACAAGGAACTGGATCCGACGCGCTACCGTGAGCGGCCGTGAGCCCGGATGGCCCGGTGAGGCGCCGGCTCACCTGAGGTTTCGAGTCAGGAGAAGCAGTGGCACACAAGCTGGTGATCGTCGAGTCGCCCGCGAAAGCGCGGACGATCGGCGGCTACCTGGGCGACGACTATGTCGTCGAGTCATCGGTCGGGCACATCCGCGACCTGCCCAACTCCGCGGCCGACACCCCGGCCACCATCAAGGACAAGCCCTGGGGCCGGCTGGCGGTCGACGTCGACAACGGCTTCGAGCCCTACTACGTCGTCCCGCGGGAAAAGAAGAGCCACATCGCCAAGCTCAAGAGCTTGCTCAAGGACGCCGACGAGCTCTACCTCGCCACGGACGAGGACCGCGAGGGCGAGGCGATCGCCTGGCACCTCCTCGACGAGCTCAAGCCGAAGGGAATCCCGGTCCACCGGATGGTCTTCCACGAGATCACCCGCCCCGCGATCCTCGCCGCCGTCGAGAACCCGCGACAGATCAACGACGACCTGGTCGAGGCGCAGGAGGCGCGGCGCATCCTCGACCGCCTCTACGGCTACGAGGTCAGCCCGGTGCTGTGGAAGAAGGTCATGTCGGGCCTGTCGGCCGGCCGGGTGCAGTCGGTGGCGACGAGGTTGGTCGTCGACCGGGAGCGGGAGCGGATGGCGTTCCGGGTGGCGTCGTACTGGGACCTCGAGGGCACGTTCGACGCCGGCTCCGGCAAGGAGCCGCGGATCTTCAGGGCCTTGCTGCACTCCGTCGACGACGTGCGCGTCGCCGGCGGCTCCGACTTCGGCAACGACGGCGAGCTCAAGGAAAAGCGGCGGTCCGACCGCGTCCAGCTCGACCGCAACGCCGCTGAGGCGCTCGTCGCCGCATTGCGCGACACGTCGTACGACGTGCGCTCGGTGGAGTCGAAGCCCTACCGCCGTCAGCCCTATGCGCCGTTCCGTACCACCACCATGCAGCAGGAGGCGAGCCGCAAGCTCGGCATGACCGCCTCGGTGGCGATGTCCGTCGCGCAGCGGCTCTACGAGGGCGGTTACATCACCTACATGCGCACCGACTCCACGACCCTGTCCGGCGCCGCGGTCGGGGCGGCACGGTCGCAGGTGCGCGAGCTGTACGGCGCCGAGTACCTCCCGGACGCGCCCCGCACCTACGCCTCCAAGGTGAAGAACGCCCAAGAGGCGCACGAGGCGATCCGGCCGTCCGGCGACCGGTTCCGTACGCCGGCGGAGACCGGCCTGACCGGCGACCAGTTCCGGCTCTACGAGCTGATCTGGATGCGGACCGTCGCCTCCCAGATGAAGGACGCGGTCGGACAGTCCGTGACCCTCCGGATCGGTGGCGTCGCCGGCGACGGACGCGACGTGGTGTTCTCGGCCAGCGGCCGGGTGATCACGTTCCACGGCTTCCTCAAGGCCTACGTCGAGGGCACCGACAACGACAAGCGGAAGGACGACGCCGAGACGCACCTTCCGGACCTCCACGAGGGCGAGTCGGTCTCGGCCGCCTCCCTGACGCCGCAGGGTCACGAGACCAAGCCTCCCGCGCGCTACACCGAGGCGACCCTGATCAAGGAGCTCGAGGACCGCGAGATCGGCCGGCCGTCGACGTACGCCTCGATCATCGGCACGATCCTCAACCGCGGCTACGTCTACAAGAAGGGCACCGCGCTGGTGCCGGCGTGGATCGCGTTCTCCGTCGTACGGCTGCTGGAGGAGCACTTCCCGAGGCAGATCAGCTACGAGTTCACCGCGGGCATGGAGGACGTGCTCGACGAGATCGCCGCCGGCCGCGCCGACCGGGTGACCGAGCTGGGCGAGTTCTACTTCGGCTCCGACCGGGTGGTCGGCCTGCGGCAGCTGGTCAGCGAGCTCGGTGAGATCGACGCCAAGGAGCTCGCGACCTTCCCGGTCGGAGGTCCTGACTCGGGCATCGTGCTGCGCGTCGGGCGCTACGGGCCCTACCTCGAGGGGCCGGGCAAGGGGGGCGACGGCGAGGACGGCGCCGCCGTACGTGCGAACGTGCCCGACGACCTGCCACCGGACGAGCTCACCCTGGCCAGGGCCAAGGAGCTGCTGGCCAACCCGGCGGGTGAGGAGAAGGAGCTGGGCGTCCACCCGGAGACCGGGCTGCGGGTGGTGGCCAGGAACGGCCGTTACGGTCCCTACGTCACCGAGCAGCTCCCCGACGATGCGCCGAAGAGCGCCAGGCCCCGAACCGGCTCACTCTTCGCGTCGATGTCCCTCGAGACAGTCTCGCTGGACGATGCTGTGATGCTGCTGTCGCTGCCGCGGGTGGTCGGCACGGACGCCGAGGGCGTCGAGATCACCGCGCAGAACGGCCGCTACGGCCCTTACCTGAAGAAGGGCACCGACTCACGGTCGCTCCAGTCCGAGGAGCAGCTCCTCGCGATCACCGCAGACGAGGCGCTGGCGATCTATGCGCAGCCCAAGCAGCGCGGCCGGGCCGCGGCGGCGCCGCCGTTGAAGGAGCTCGGGCCCGACCCGGTCTCGGGTGCCCCGGTGGTGGTGAAGTCGGGCCGTTTCGGGGACTACGTCACCGACGGGGAGTACAACGCGACCCTGCGCAAGGAGGACACGGTCGAGGCGATCACCCTCGAGCGAGCCGCCGAGCTGCTCGCCGAACGGCGCGCCAAGGGCCCGGCCAAGAAGGCGTCCAAGCGCGGGGCGAAGAAGACGACGAAGAAGACGGCCAAGAAGAAGAGCACCAAGAAGGCAGCCGCGAAGAAGTAGCCCGCTCGCCGTTGGTGAGGAGATGTCCCCCACCGGTGGTTGAGGAGGGCCCCTAGGCCCGTCTCGAAACCCGGTGACGGTGCCTGATCGCCCGGCCAACGGACAACGCCGCTGCGCGGCGACAGGGCCCCTCGCGAGCAAGCTCGCTTCGGCGCCTCGCCCGACCCTCACTCCCGACTCCGTCGGGTGTGAGGCTCGGGCTCAGCCCCACCAGAACGCGGTTGCCACGATCCCGTACAGCACGACCAGGGACGCACCCTCGAGCCAGGTCGACTCACCGTCGAAGGCGATGAAGGCGGCCAGGATCACCGAGAGCATCAGCACGACCACCAGCAGGGGAGAGAGCACCAGGGTCAGCGACGCGAGCCCGAAGATCTGGGAGATCAGCACCAGCACCGGGGCGAGCACGAGCGCGATCTGCACCGGGCTGTTGAGGATCACCGAGAAGGCGTACGGCGACTGGTTGCGCGCCGCGAGCTGGACCCCGACCACGTTCTCGATCGCGTTACCGGCGATCGCGACCACGACCAGGCCGGCGAAGGTCTGGTTGACCGAGAGCGAGTCCATGGCCGGCTGCAGCGCATGCACGAACCAGTCGGAGACGAACGCCGCCGCGGCTCCGGCCGCCGCCAGCAGCCCGACAGCTAGCGTGACCGGCCAGCGGGGTGGTTCCGGCGAGGTCTCGTCCGAGGAGTCGCCCTCGTCCCGTCTGAGCGAGAACGGCAGCGAGAGGGCGAACAGCGCGAGCAGCAGCACCGAGACGATCACCGAGAACGTCGTCTCGTGCGCGCTCGCCGGGGTGTGCAGCCAGTGGGTGAACGACGGGATCGCCATCGCCGAGACCGACAACAGCATGAGCACCACGATCGTCCGCGCCCGCGCCGATCCCAGCTGCTGGGTCCCGTGCCGGAGCCCGCCGACGATGAACGCGATGCCGAGCACGAGGAGGAGGTTGGCCAGGATCGAGCCGACCAGCGCAGCCCGCACGACGTCCACGAGGCCGGCCTTCAACGAGAAGATGCAGATGAAGAGCTCCGGGAGATTGCCCAGCGCCGACTGCAGCACCCCGGTGGCGCCCGGGCCGAACCGGTCGCCCAGCTGCTCCACCGAACGCCCGACGACGGAAGCGAGCAGGCAGACCGCCGCCCCCGAGACCACGAAGGCGACCACCGAGTTCCAGCTGCCGTAGTCCGCTACCCCCGCCAGGACGGTCAGCACCGCACCGCCCCCGAGCACGGCCTTGTCGGACGTGACGAGAGTGGGCGTGGCAGTCGTGGCGGCTGTCATGGCGTCACCGTATCCGGGGCTGTGGGTGGCCTCGACTACGCTCGAGCACCGAGCCACCGAGGGGCGAAAGGCAGGCTGCGTGCACACGACCACCGGGGTCTTCGTCTGCTTCGAGGGCGGCGAAGGGGCGGGCAAGTCCACCCAGGCGCGCGCCCTGGCGGGCGTCCTGGAGCGACGGGGCTTCCGCACGCTGCTCACCTTCGAGCCAGGCGACACCGCGGTCGGGAAGGAGATGCGGCGCATCGTGCTCGACCCCGCGACCGGCGAGCTGTCCCATCGCACCGAGGTCCTGCTGTACGCCGCGGACAAGGCGGAGCACGTCGACACCGTCGTCATGCCGGCCCTGGAGCGCGGCGAGGTCGTGATCACCGACCGGTACGTCGACTCGATGCTGGCCTACCAGGGGGCCGGCCGGGCACTCGAGCCGGCCGAGGTCGAGAGCGTCGCTCGCTGGGCGACGCGCGACCTGCGTCCGCATCTGACCGTGGTGCTCGATCTCGATCCTGAGCACGGTCTCGGCCGTTTCGACGAGCGTGACCGGATCGAGGGCGAGTCGCTCGACTTCTTCGTGCGGGCGCGGCAGGCGTTCCTGGGCCTGGCGGCGGCCGATCCCGACCACTACCTCATCGTCGACGCCGGACGACCGGCCGACGAGATCGCGGACGTCGTGCTCAGCCGGGTCGAGCCCCTCCTGCCCCAGGCGGTCCGATGACGACCACGGCGACCCGGACGGTCTGGGACACTCTCGTCGGTCAGGGCCGGGCCGTCGAGTCGCTCCGCGCGGCCGCATCCGGCCGTGGCATGAGCCACGCCTTCCTCTTCACCGGCCCGCCCGGATCCGGACGCTCCAACGCCGCGGTCGCCTTCGCCGCGGCCCTCCAGTGCGAGGAGCAGCCTCCCGGATGTGGGGTCTGCCACTCGTGTCACACCGCGCTCGCCGGCAGCCACGCCGACGTGACGGTGGTCCGCACCGACCGGCTGTCGATAGGGGTCGACGAGGTCCGAGACCTGGTACGCCGCTCCGCGCTCTCGCCGGTCGGCCGGCGCTGGCAGGTGATGATCGTCGAGGACGCCGACCGGCTCACCGACCATGCCGCCAACGCCTTGCTGAAGGCCATCGAGGAACCCACCGACCGCACCGTCTGGATGCTGTGCGCGCCGACGATCGAGGACCTCCTCCCGACGATCCGCTCGCGCTGCCGACTGGTCACCCTCACGACCCCGTCGACCGAGGAGGTGGCCGACTTCCTGGTGCGTGCCGACGGCGTCGACGCCGCACTCGCGTCGTACTGCGCCCGGGCGAGCCAGGGCCACATCGGCCGGGCCCGGGCCCTGGCGCGCGACGAGGGCGCTCGCAACCGCCGCAAGGAGGTCGTCTCGACTCCGGCACGGCTGACCAGCCTGGCCTCGTGCATGAACGCCGCCCAGAACCTCGTCGAGACGACCCAGGAGGAGGCGGACCTGATCACCGGCGAGCTCGACTCACGCGAACGCGTGGACCTCGACGCGGCGTACGGCGTGGTGGAGCGCGGCCGGCGGCCGCGCGAGTACGCGCCGGCGGTGTCTGCGCTGGAGAAGGCCCAGAAGACGCGGGCGAAACGGCGCCACCTCGACGTGGTCGACCGCAGCCTGATGGACCTCGTGTCGGTCTACCGCGACGCGATCGCGGTCGCCACCGGCGCCGGCGGCGCGCTGGTCAATGAGGAGATCCGGCACGACGTCGACGAGGTCGTGCGCACCTCGAGCGCGGAGCTGAACCTCCGTCGCATCGGCTGGATCTTCGAAGCGCGCGAGCAGATGCTCGAGTTCAACGTGCCGGTCCCGCTGGCGCTCGAGTCGCTGATGGTCGCCCTGAAGGCACCGACCCGGTGATGCAGCGGTGAGGCGGTTGGTCGCCGCAGTCGCCCTGGTGGCGGTCGTCGCGCTCGTCGCCGGTGTCGCGCTCGTCGCAACCCGCGGGTCCTCGGACGGCCACGACGCCGGCCCGCACCCGGTCGCACCGACAGGTGGCCCACCGGCGACCCAGGCGCCGTCTGCCGCACTGGCGCGGTTCTACGCCCAGAGACTCGACTGGTCGGACTGCGGCGACGGCAACGAGTGCGCCCGGCTGACCGTGCCGCTGGACTACCACGACCCCGCGGGTCGCACCATCCGGCTCTACGTCCTCGAGGTGCCGGCGACGGGCTCGCGGATCGGCTCCCTCGTCGTGAACCCGGGCGGGCCCGGCGCCGCCGGTTCGTCGTACGCCGCGGGTCGAGGCACCTACTTCGGCGATCCGCTGCTGGAGCACTTCGACCTGGTCGGCTTCGACCCGCGTGGCACCGGCCGGAGCTCACCGGTCGAGTGCCTCGACGACCAGGCCTTCAACGCTTACTTCTCCTCCGACCCGGATCCTTCGACGCCGGCGGAGGTCGCGACGTTCCGACGGCAGCAGCAGGCGCTGGCCCGCGCGTGCGCCGCCAACTCCGGCGCCCTCGCCGCACATGTCTCCACCGTCGAGTCGGCCCGCGACATGGACATCCTGCGGGCCGCACTCGGCGAGCATCGGATGAACTACTTCGGAGCGTCGTACGGCACGAAGCTCGGTGCGACGTACGCCCAGCTCTTCCCGCAGCGGGTCGGCCGCTTCGTCCTCGACGGCGCGATCGACCCGAGGCTCGGCACTCGCGCGGCCGCCCTCCAGCAGGCGGCCGGGTTCCAGAAGGCGCTCGAGGCGTACGCCGCCAACTGCGTGCAGTCCGACATCGGCTGCTTCCTCGGCAAGGACGTCGCCGCGGTGTTGAAGACCATCAGCAGGCTGCTCGACCAGATCGCGAAGAAGCCGCTCCCGACCAGCGACGGCCGAGAGCTGACGTCCGGCAACGCGTTCTACGGGATCGCCGCGACCCTCTACAACCGCGGCTACTGGATCCTGCTGAGCTCGGCGTTGCGCGGCGCGCTGAGCGGTGACGGCACGCAGCTGATGAAGCTCGCCGACGCGTACGCCGAGCGGAACCCCGACGGCTCCTTCCAGAGCAACTTCCTCGAGGCGTTCTACGACATCTCCTGCCTCGACGACCCGTACTCCATCCCCTACGAGAAGGTGCCGTCGGAGGTTCCCGCCTTCCTGAAGGCCTCCCCGGTCTTCGGGCGGGTCTACGCCTGGGGACTCACGGCCTGCGACGGGTTCACCCCGCGCACCGATGAGAAACCCCCGAGGATCCACGCGCGGGGCTCCCAGCCGATCGTCGTGATCGGCACCACCCGAGACCCCGCCACGCCGTACCACGAGGCGGTCGCCCTCGCCCAACAGCTCGACTCCGGCGTCCTGATCAGTCGCGACGGTGACGGCCACACCGGCTACCACCAGGGCAACGCCTGCGTCGACGAGGCCGTCGACCGCTACCTGGTGTCGGGTGTCGTGCCGAAGGACGGGCTGTCCTGCTGAATCTTCGCCGAGCCCGCGGATCGAGGCGAAGTCACCGGTCGGGTCGGATGACGATCCGGCCGCGAGTGCCGGCCTCGACCAGCTCGTGGCCGCGAGCGGCCTCGGCCAGCGGAAGCTCGTGCGTCACCCGCACGGCCAGGCCGGGCCCGGCGAGCCGCCGGTTGATCGTGCCGGCGGCTGCCGCCAGGTCCGATACCGATGCGAGGCTGATGACGAAGCCGATGACCCGGATGTCGCGGGTGTAGAGCGGCCAGAGGTCGACGTCGTCCTGTCGTCGGCGGCCTGCGGTGACGACGATGCGGCCCCGCGTCGCCACGAGTTGCACCGCGTCGGCGAGCCGTCCCTTCCCGGAGGTGTCCCAGAAGACGTCGACGCCGGCCGGCGCCGCGTCCCTCACCCGCTCGCCCAGGTCGGGGTCGCCGTAGTCCAGGACCGTCTCCGCGCCGAGGTCACGCACCGCGTCGCGGTCGTCACGGCGGGCGCTGGCGATCACCCGCAGCCCGGCCTCGTGGGCCAGCTGTACCGCGATCGCACCGATGTTCCCCGCAGCCCCACCGATGAAGATCGACTGGCCGGCACGTACTTCGGCGTCGCGGTGCAGGGCGAGTGAGGCCGTGGCAGCCGTGTGCAGTGCCGCGACCGTCGTGACGGGGTCGGCACCGGCGGGCAGTCGGTACAGCCGCTCGGCCGGTACGACGGCGTACTCCGCGCAGGATCCCTGCCGGCCGTCGTGACCCAGGCTGTTGCACCAGACCGGCTCCCCGATCCCGAACCCACTGCCGGGCCCCGCTGCCGCGACCGTTCCGACCAGGTCCCGGCCGACGACGAACGGGGTCGGCATGGGCGTCACGTAGCTGCCGGCGCGGACGTAGGTATCGACCTGGTTCACCGCCGCCGCGTGGACCTGAACCAGGACGTCCGTGGGGCCGGGAACCGGGACCGGGATGCTCTCCACCCTGATGTCGTCGGCCGCACCGGGTCCGTGCACGCACGCCGCACGCATGGACTTGTCGGACACCCCTCAGGTCTAGTGGAGCGCCCGTCGCGGGACAACCACGCTCCTGCCTCGATTCCGTCCGCCGCGAGGGCTCTCCGTATACTTCCCGCCGTTGCCCGGACCCCTCCCAGCCGAGGGCGTCGCGGGCAGCGCGCCGCCTTAGCTCAGTCGGTAGAGCGATTCACTCGTAATGAATAGGTCGTCGGTTCGATTCCGACAGGCGGCTCCGACCTCGATCTCGGCCCGCCCTGGGAGAACGGCGCTCCGCGGTACTCGGACGATGCGACCGCGTTCACCCTTGCGGCCCCCGAATGTCGCCTTCGATCGGTTGTTGTTATCCCTTCAACGATGGAAACGGTCGCGCCGCTCGTGCCCTCGTCCACGTCATGCTTCGCAACGGTGGAGCGACTATCCGCACCACGGTTCCGGTGTCCGCCGGGCTGCTGTCCGACACCGACGCTTACTACGACGCGCTGACTGCGTACCGCGACGGCGACGCGAACCCGATCATCGAAGAATTCAGCCGGGCCGCGTTCGCCGCCGTTCGCAACGGGCAGTAGCTCGCTGCCGACCTGAAGACGTTGCATGATGGCTGGGCTCACGCGCTCCACGCCCGCAAGGACGCGGTCGCCTGGCGGGTTCTGCCGTTCCTTCTCCGCCGGCCTTCAGTGACCTCCAAGCTGGTTCAGGAGCACATGAAGGTCACCCAGCCGGCGGCCGATAACGCGCTTCGGCAGCTTCAGGAGGCTGGGGCACTCTCCAAGCCCAAGACCGTCCACGGCGAAGGTCGGAAGAGGAACGTCGTCTGGCAGGCGACAGGCGTCCTTGAAGCGCTCGATCGGTTCAGTGAGCGCGCGCGCCGGAAACCCAGGTCCGGCTGACGCTTGTCATCGGCGGTGGGCTGTCCACCGTTCCCGGCGCTTGAGCTCAAGGGGTGGATGCAACACCACTGTTGAAGGTGGTGCTGAGGTTGGCTTTGAAGGGTTCCCCGCCGTTTCCGGCGGCAGTGCGAGAGCGTTTCTGGTCTGGTGTTCGTGCTGGCCTGTTACCGGCGGAGGCGGCTGCTTCGGCTGGCG
>JAICSC010000202.1 GCA_025937085.1 Nocardioides sp. | reverse complement strand
GACCACGACCCGCTCGCCGGGCAGCGCGTGCCTGACGAACACCACCCGGCCCTCGTGCCGGACGATGCAGTGCCCGCCGTGCGCGACGGGGCCGACCTCGGCCTCGAACTCCTCGCCGACGTGCGTGGCGCCCCGGGCCGGGCGTTCACGCGGACGCCGTCTCACGCCGTTCTCACGGGCTCACCGGCCCACCGGCTCACCGGTGCTCTTGATGCTTCGGGGGCACCTGACCGCCGCTCCGCACGGTCCCCCGGCGCAGGTCGCCGGCCTTGACGCGGTGCAGTTCGCGCTGCGCCCGGTCACGGGCGATCTGCGACGACTGCAGCTGGTACGGCACCGATGTCACCATCACGCCCGGCGTGAACAGCAACCGCCCCTTGAGTCGCAGCGCCGTCTGGTTGTGCAGCAGCTGCTCCCACCAGCGGCCCACGACGTACTCCGGGATGTAGACGGCGACCACGCCCCGCGGGTTGGCCGTCCGGATCTGCGAGGCGTACTCGACGATCGGCCGCACGATCTCGCGGTACGGCGAGTAGAGGACCTTCAGGGGTACGCCCAGATTGCGCTCGTCCCACTCCTTCACCAGCGCCTTGGTGGTCGCGTCGTCGGACGCGACGGAGACCGCCTCGAGCACGTTGGGTCGCGTGGCCTTGGCGTAGGCCAGTGCGCGGAGCGTCGGCTTGTGCAGCTTCGACACCAGGACGACGGCGTGCACCTTGGTGGGGAGGAACCGGTCCTCCTCGTCGGCCGCGAGCTCGCGGTTGACCTTGTCGTAGTGCCGACGGATCCCCTTCATCAGGGCGAAGAAGCAGCACATCGCGACGATGCTGATCCACGCGCCGGCGAGGAACTTGGTCAACAGGATGATCACGAAGACGGTCAGCGTCATGCCGAGCCCGAAGGTGTTGATGGACCGTGAGCGGTGCATCCTGCGACGTGCCGCCGGGTCCGACTCGGTCTTCAGATGTCGGGTCCAGTGCCGGATCATTCCGAGCTGGCTGAGGTTGAACGACACGAAGACGCCGACGATGTACAGCTGGATCAGCCGGGTCGTCTGGGCGTCGAAGGCGACGATCAGGACACAGGCGAAGAACGCCAGCACGAGGATGCCGTTGCTGTAGGCGAGCCGGTCGCCACGCGAGCCGAGCGCCCGCGGCATGAACCCGTCGCGCGCCAGGATCGAGCCGAGCACCGGGAAACCGTTGAACGCCGTGTTGGCGGCCAGGATCAGGATGATCCCGGTCATCGCCAGCACGAACCAGAAGCCGGGCGTGAAGCCGTGGAAGACGGCCTTGGACAGCTGCGCCATCACGGTGGGCTGGTCGAAGCCGCTCGGCATCGGGTTGCCGTGCTCGTCACGCAGCCTCGAGACGTCATCGACGTACTTCAGGCCCATGTTGTGGGCCAGCACGATGATGCTCATCAGCATCGTGATCGCGATCGTGCCCAGCAGGAGCAAGGTCGTCGCGGCGTTCTTGCTCTTCGGCTTGCGGAACGCCGGGACGCCGTTCGAGATCGCCTCGACGCCGGTCAGAGCCGCGCTTCCCGACGAGAACGCCCGGGCGAGCAGGAAGATCAGCGCCAGACCCGTGAGGTGCCCGCTCGCGGGATACCCGGACGCGGGGATGATCGTGTCCTTGGCGCTCTCGACGTCGGGCAGGCTCCCGCCCGTGGCCCGGAGCGCTCCGACCAGCGCCATCCCGATCACGCCGATCATGAAGCCGTACGTCGGGATCGCGAAGAAGGCGCCCGACTCACGGACGCCTCTGAGGTTCATCGCGGCCAGCACCACCACCAGCGCTACCGCGACGCCCACCTCGTGGTTGGAGACCCAAGGGATCGCCGAGGCGGCGTTCTGGACACCCGACGAGACCGACACCGCCACGGTCAGGACGTAGTCGACCAGCAGGGCCGAGGCGACCGTGACGCCCGCGGACTGGCCGAGGTTGACGGTGGCCACCTCGTAGTCGCCGCCGCCGCTGGGGTACGCGTGCACGTTCTGGCGGTACGACGCCACCACCGTGAGCATCACCACGGCCACGGCGATGCCGATCTTCCAGGAGAAGGCGTACGCCGACACTCCGGCCAGCGACAAGGTCAGGAAGACCTCGTCCGGTGCGTAGGCGACCGACGAGAGGGCGTCGCTGGCGAACACCGGAAGGGCGATCCGCTTCGGGAGAAGCGTCTCGCCGAGCTGGGAGCTCCGTAGCTTGCGGCCCAGGAGGATCCGCTTGGAGACGTCTCCGACACCCACGAGGGGACAGGATACGGTTTCCACGTGCACGTGGTGATCATGGGATGTGGCCGGGTCGGGTCGACCCTCGCGCGCAGCCTGGAGGAGCGCGACCACACCGTCTCCGTGATCGACAGCGAACCCGACAGCTTCCGCCGTCTCGGACCCGGGTTCAACGGTGACAAGATCACCGGGTACGGATTCGACCAGGAGGTTCTGGAGAAGGCCGGCATCCGCCGCGCCGACGCCTTCGCCGCGGTCTCGAGCGGCGACAACTCCAACATCATCGCGGCGCGGGTCGCCCGAGAGACGTTCGGCATCGACCAGGTCGTGGCCCGCATCTACGACCCCGGCCGGGCCGAGGTCTACCTCCGCCTCGGCATCACCACGGTGGCCACCGTGAAGTGGACCGCCGACCAGGTGCTGCGGCGCCTGTTGCCCGTCGGCGCCGAGCCCGACTTCCGCGACCCGTCCGGCACGATCCGGGTCGACCAGGTCCCCGCGCCCAAGTCCTGGGTCGGGCGGCGGACCGTCGACTTCCAAGCTGCCTCGAAGACGCGGATCGCCTGGATCGACCGCGTCGGCGAGGGGATGCTGCCGACGATCGAGAGCGTGATCCAGCAAGGCGACCTGCTCCACCTGGTGATGCGCGAGGAGAACGCCGCCGGCGCCTACCACGCAATCCACGAAGGCCCCGAGGACTGAGCGAGGATCAGGACATGAGAGTCGCCATCGCCGGAGCGGGGGCCGTGGGCCGCTCGATCGCCCGCGAGCTGATCACCAACGGCCACCAGGTCCTGCTCATCGACAAGGACCCGCGCTCGATCAAGCCCGAGCGGGTCCCCGACGCCGAGTGGCTGCTGGCCGACTCGTGCGAGCTGTCCTCGCTCGAGGAGGCCCATCTCGACCAGTGCGACGTCGTCATCGCCGCGACCGGCGACGACAAGGTCAACCTGGTGACGTCCCTGCTGGCCAAGACCGAGTTCGCCGTGCCGCGCACGGTCGGACGGGTCAACCACCCCAACAACGAGTGGCTCTTCAACGAGGCCTGGGGGGTCGACGTCAACGTCTCGACCCCGCGGATCATGTCGGCGTTGGTCGAGGAGGCGGTCACGATCGGCGACCTGGTCCGCCTGTTCACCTTCCGCCAGAGCAACGCCAACCTGGTCGAGCTCACGCTGCCCGAGGACTCGCCGTACGTCGGCAAGCCGTCAGGGCTCATCCCCTTCCCCGAGAACGTCGCGCTGGTGACGATCCTGCGCGACAGCCAGGTCTACCCTCCCGACGGCGAGCAGCCGATCGAGGCGGGCGACGAGCTGCTGTTCGTGGTGTCCGCCGACATGGAGGACCAGCTGCAGACGCTGCTCAACCCTGACCACGCGCAGGAGTGACCTGACCCGTCCGCTCCTCAAACCTGACCACGCGCAGGAGTGATCCGACCCTTCCGCTGCTCCAGCCTGGATCCGTGGATGGGCGCCGTACCGAGCGGCACCAGAGGGGCGCGATGGCAAGGCGCCGGCGCGAGGGCGGTCTGGTTGCACCGTTGAGCGTCGGCAACGCCGCCAGCGTGCCGCTCTGGGGCCGGCGCAGTAGGCGAGCCAGCCACGGATTCAGGCTATGGGGGTGTGGTTGCGGGCCAGGAGCCACGACATCGCGGCCAGTCCGCCCAGCTGCAACGGCCACCCCATCGCGAGCTTGAGGACGCCCAGCGCCGCGACCGCGGTGCCGGCCGAGAGGCTGCCGGAGTGGCCGCCGAGCCAGATCGGCCACTGCACCAGGGCGCGGACCGCGCAGGGCAGCACCAGCAGCCAGGTCAGCCGGGAGCACAGGCGGACGACCTGACGGTCGGTGTGCCAGGCGGTCGGGTCCCCCGTGACGCTCCCGATCATGAACCCGACCAGTGGCCAGCCGGTGAGGCAGGTCATCGCCATCGCCACGGCGTACCCGGTGTTGTAGAGGAGCCCCGGCAGGAAGTAGGCCAGGGCCTGGTCGTCGGCGCTGCCACCGCGGCTCGCGGCGAGGTGGACGAAGAACCAGCCGATCGCGATCCCGACCAGCGCGTTGACGCAGAACTTCACGGTCTGCCGCTGCACCAGCCGGAGCGCCAGCTCGACGGCCGCGATGGCGACGCTGGCGCCGAGCGCCACCTCGAGGTGTCGGGTGAGCAGCCAGACGACGGTGAAGGTCAGCGTCGGCACCGCGGCCTCCACCATGCCGCGTTTGCCACCGAGGGCCTCGCCGAGCTGTCGGCGGACGAGCGCCTCGACGGTGTCGGTCGTCGGCGGGCTTGCGGTCATGTGGTGTCCGTACGTCGGGTGGCGGGCGCCGCTCGGGCGGTCGGGGCAGGTCGGGCGGTCAGGCGAGCAGGGTGTACCGCGGGTTGTAGATGATGCGGTCGCCGCCGTGCCGGCCGATCCGGCCGCGCACCTCCAGGGACCGCCCGGGCGAGATCGCGGCGATCTCGCGACGACCCAGCCACACCAGGATCAAGGAGCCCGAGCCGTCGAAGAGCTCCGCCTCCAACGCCGGAACCCCACCGCGGGGTCGGAGGGTCACCGTCCTGAGGGTGCCGCGGAGACGGACCGGCGTGCGGTCCGCACAGTCCGCGATCAGGTCGCAGCTGCCCGCCTTCGTGGTCTCGCGGAGCTCCTTGGCGTGCTGGTCCTCGGCGTTGGCCCAGCTGCTGATCGTGCGCCGCAGCTTGCTCTTCTCGCCCATGCGTCCAGGGTAGTTCGTGGTGACGCAATCACGAGAGTCGTTGGGCGTCGTCGGGCAGGGTCAGCGGCAGCGCATCGCCGGCCGGCATGGCGTAGCTGCCGCGGTGCACGACGACCGAGGCCAGCGCGTCCTCCCAGTCGCCGGCGGTCTCGGGCTCCACCGCCGGCTGGCCGAGGAACGTTCCTCGCAGCAGCCAGCGAGCGCCGTTGACGCCGACGATCCGTGACGGCTGCATCGCCTGGGTGCCGTCGGGCAGGACCACCTGCATCTGGCACACGAGCTCGGTCCCGAACCGACCCTCGCGCTCCCCCGCGGTTCCACCGTGCCGGGAGATATCGGCCGCGATCTGGGGCCGCACCTCGCTCCAGAGATCGCCGTTGCGGGGTGCCGCGAACGCGCGCAGCTCGAGGGCACCCTCCTCCGCGGCGAGCATCACCGACTGCACCTCACCGGTGTTCTCGTCGACCTGGAGCCGCAGCTCGGCGCCCTCCCGGGGCGGGACACGGAGCGAGCCGAGGTCGACCCGCTCGAGGCCGTCGTCGGGCACCAGGTCGGAGTCCCAGGGCCCCCCGGCCGGATCCGTCGCCTGCTCGTCCTCGAGGTCGTCGAGGTCGGCCGGATCCTGGTCCGGGCGGGCCCTGCGGCGGAACATCAGTACGGCTCCCAGCGATGTGTCACGAGTGGTCGGGGATGGAGTCGTCCCGGCTGACAGCCAGACGGCGGATCCTCCGGTTGAACCGTATCCCCCGATCCCCCGGACCGCGCCGCGGGTTCGGACTCGGCCGGACCCTATCCAGGCACGGAGCCACCGTGGATGGTTGGCTGGTGCGCGTGCCAGGGACCCCGACACCCACCGCGAGCCACTCCGAGCGGCTCAGCGTGCCGCTGCGCTGGTGGGTCCAGGGCACGATGCTCGTCGCGACGTTCTGGCTCGCGTTCGTGGTGGCGACCCCCGGTGTCGTGGCCTGGTCGGCGACCGCGGTGCTGCTGCTGATCATGGTGGGGCTGTTCCTGGCCTACGGATCCCCCCGGGTGGAGGTCGCCGACGGCTGGCTGCGCGCCGGGAGAGCCCGGATCGCGGGCGAGTTCCTCGGCGAGGTCGCGCCCCTGGACGCCGCCGAGACCCGGCGCGTCGCCGGGCCGGACGCAGATGTCCGCGCCTACTTGCTGCTGCGGCCGTACCTCAAGCGGAGCGTCCGGGTGACGGTCCGCGACGACCGCGACCCCGCGCCGTACTGGCTCGTCAGCACGCGCCACCCCGACCACCTGGCTGCAGCCATCCGGGTGATCTCAGGCTCCGGGGCCTCGCGATAGCCTCCTGGGTATGGCCGACTCCGGTGGCAGCAAGCTCTGGACCGTCTTCTCGCTCGTCTCCGCGCTCGGCGCGGCGGCGCTGGCCAAGAAGGCCCTCGACACCGGGTGGAAGGCCGCGACCGGCAAGACCCCGCCGGCGAACCCTGCGGACCCCGACGTCCAGATGGCCGAGGCCGTGGCCTGGGCCATCGTCAGCGGCACCTTCGTGGCGCTCGCCCGGATGCTCGCGCAGCGCCGGGCCGCGGACTACTTCCGCCGCTCGGCCGGACACCTGCCGCCCCAGTTGCAGAAGGACTGAAGG
>JAICSC010000108.1 GCA_025937085.1 Nocardioides sp. | reverse complement strand
AGCCGTTGATGTACGACCTGATCGAGCAGAAACGCTCCGTGCGCAAGCTCTACACCGAGTCGCTCATCGGCCGCGGCGACATCACGATCGAGGAGGCCGAGCAGGTCCTCAAGGACTACCAGCAGCAGCTCGAGCGGGTGTTCACCGAGGTGCGCGAGGCCGACTCGCAGCCCACGGAGTGGACCACCGTGCCCGACTACCCCGAGAAGTCCGTCGGGACGGCGCAGACTGCGGTCACCCCCGAGGTGATGAAGCGGATCGCCGACGCCTACGTCACCCCGCCGGAGGGCTTCACCGTCCATCCGAAGGTGATGCCGCAGCTGCAGCGCCGCTCGAACGCGATCGCCGACGGGCCGATCGACTGGGGCACCGGCGAGATCCTCGCGTTGGGCTCACTCCTGATGGACGGCCGGCCGGTGCGCATGGCCGGTCAGGACACGCGGCGCGGCACCTTCGTGTCGCGCTTCGCGACGATCATCGACCGCATCAACGCCCACGAGTGGACGCCGCTCACCGCGCTGACCGAGGACCAGGCGAAGTTCCACGTGTACGACTCGCTGCTCTCCGAGTACGCCGCTCTCGGGTTCGAGTACGGCTACTCCGTGGCCCGGCCCGACGCGCTGGTGCTGTGGGAGGCACAGTTCGGCGACTTCGTCAACGGCGCCCAGACCGTGATCGACGAGTTCATCACCTCCGGGGAGGCCAAGTGGGGTCAGCAGTCCGGCGTCGTGCTCCTGCTCCCCCACGGCTATGAGGGGCAGGGCCCCGACCATTCCTCGGCCCGCATCGAGCGCTGGCTGACGATGGCCGCCGACGACGCGTTCGTGGTGGCCCAGCCGTCCACGCCGGCGTCGTACTTCCACCTGCTGCGACAGCACTCACTGGGCGAGGAGCACCGGCCGATGGTCGTCTTCACGCCCAAGTCCATGCTCAAGCGCAAGCAGGCGGCGTCCCAGCCGGCGGACTTCACCTCGGGCACCTTCCGGCCGCTGATGACCGACGACGCGGCAGACCCGGCCACCGTCGACACGCTGCTGATCTGCTCCGGCCGGATGACGTGGGACCTCATGGTCGAGCGTTCCAAGCGCGAGGACGCCGGCCGGTTCGCGATCGCGCGGGTGGAGCAGCTGTACCCGGCTCCGCTGGAGGAGATCAAGGCCGAGCTGGCCCGATTCCCGGGCCTGAAGAGTGTGCGCTGGGTGCAGGACGAGCCCGGCAACATGGGCCCGGCGCCGTACTACGCGCTGAACGTCTGGCCGGAGCTCGGACGACCGGTCCACGCGATCACCCGGCCCCGCTCCTCCTCACCGTCGGTGGGCACCACCAAGCGGCACGTCGAGGAGCAGAAGTCGCTGATCGCGGCTGCCTTCGAGAGCGCGGACGACCGAACCGTCGAGAACTACTGACGGCGCGGCGGGATCGGCACCGGCATGTACTTCACCGACCGCGGGATCGAGGAGCTCCAGCAGCGCCGGGGTGACGAGGAGGTCACGCTCGACTGGCTGGGTGACCGGCTCCAGGAGTTCACCGACACCCACCCCGAGTTCGAGACCGCGGTCGAACGGCTCGCGACCTGGCTGGCGCGCCTCGACGACCCCGAGGACTGACCCTGACCGCGGCCGGGTCGACGCTAGGTGGACGCCTGCACGCGGTGCTGCGCGAGCTGTCGCCGGGGTACTTCGCGGCGGTGATGGCCACCGGCATCGTCTCGGTCGGTCTGACGTACGACGGGCGGCGGCTGTTGTCGCGATGCCTGCTGGTGCTCACCGTGGCGGCGTTCGTCGGCCTGGTGCTCCTCAACGGCTGGCGGCTGGCCTCCCACCGCGCCGAGCTGGTCGAGGACTTCACCCATCCGCTGCGCGGGTTCGGGTTCTACACGTTCGTCGCCGCAGCCGACGTGCTCGCCTCCAGGATCGCGACCGACCAGACCGTGGCCGCCCTGTGGCTGCTCGGCATCGCCGCGGCGTGCTGGCTGCTCCGGGGGTACGCCGTGCCGTGGACCACCCGGCTCGGTGCAGGTGAGCACCCGATCGTGGCCGCGGCCAACGGGACCTGGTTCATGTGGGCGGTCGGCGGTCAGTCCGTGGCCGTCGCGGCCGCCGCGCTGGCCGGCGTACGAGCGGGTCAGACGCTGCCCGCCGTCGCCGTGGGGGCGTGGTTCCTCGGCGTGTTCCTGTACGCCGTCGACGGGGTGTTCGTGGCGATGCGGCTCCTGGCCTACGACTTCTCGGCGGAGGACCTGACGCCGCCGTACTGGATCGCCATGGGCGCGGCCGCGATCACCGCGCTGGCCGGCGCCGAGATCAGCCTGCTTCCGACGGATCCGGTCCTCGACGCCGCCGGTGACGCGATCCGCGGCGGCAGCCTGTTCGCGTGGGTGCTGGCGACCTGGCTGATGCCGGCGCTCTTCGCGATGGGGTGGTGGCGCCACGTCACCCACCGGGTGCCGCTGCGCTACGACGCGAGCCTGTGGAGCATCGTCTTCCCGCTCGGCATGTACGCCGTCGCCAGCACCCGCCTGGGCGCCGCCGAGGGGCTCTCGTGGCTCGTCGACATCGGCCGGGTCTGGATCTGGGTCGCCTTCGCCGCCTGGCTGCTCACCTCTCTCGCCGGCACCGCCCACGTCTTCCGCCGGGTCGTCCTGCCTGGCTACGAGTGAGGTCCTGAGTGCTGACTCAATCGAAGCGTGCGATCGCGCTGTTAGGTTCGCGGCGTGGGACTGGCCGCCGACCTCGGGTACCTGGTCCCGCGCCAGACGACATTCCACCGGTCCATCCAGGCGTTCGCCTCCACCAGACCTGGGGCCTGGCTGTTCGCCAAGTCTCTGCGACACGTCGACAACGTCGTTGGGCGGCTGACGAGCGGCCGCACCAGTGCCCCGGAGCTGCTCGCCGGACTGCCGGTCATCGACCTGACCACCACCGGTCGCAGGTCCGGACTCCGGCGTACGTCGCACCTGATCGCGGTGCCGTACGCCGACACCCTGGCGCTCCTCGGCACGAACTTCGGCCAGCCCTCGACCCCGGCGTGGGTGCTCAACGTCGAGGCCGATCCGCGGGTGACCCTGCGCCACCACGGCACCGTTCTCGAGGCGGTGGCACGACCCGCCACCGACGAGGAACGGGCGGCCGTGCTGGCCGCATCGGCTGCGGTGTACCGCGGCTACCTGAAGTACCAGAGCCGCATCAGCGGCCGACGCCGACTGCGGATCTTCGTGCTCGAGTCGGCCTGACCAGGCTCGATGACTGCTGCCGGTCAGGGTCAGGCCGCCTGGCGAGCACGCTCACTCGGATCAACGCTTGCGGTGGCGGGGGAACTCCACGACCTGCTGGAACGTCGGCCGGTTCTGCCAGTCGATGTTCGGCTGGCCGACCAGGCCGAGGGCCCGGAAGGCGATCGAGTCGTACACCGGCATGGTCTGACCGGCGGCGTAGGAGGCGGTCGAGTCCGTCCAGGACGAGACCTGGCGGCTCCCGTTCGCCTTGACCAGCGCGGCGTACGTCGTGGCCAGGGCACGGGCGACCCTCCTCCGGCAGGTCGCGGGCCCGCCGCCGCACTCGTGCCGGGTCAGCACCCGGCCGAACCCGTCCGCCGGATGCCGGCCGAGCAGCTGCTGGAGCGTCGACATCAGGTATCCCTCGAAGCCCCCGTCGTACGCCGACCCCAGGTGCGCGCCGCCGCTGTTCGGCGTGTTCACCCACTGCATCGGCAGCTCGGCGTACCCCGGGACCGTGGCGCCACCGGTCGAGGCGACGCCGGAGAACCCACCCCTCGCCAGGATCCGGTCGTAGAGGGCGCGCACCAGGTGCGGCACCAGCTCGTCGTTGATCGCGATCGCCGCGTGGTGGCGGTACTGCGCAGCCGACGCCCTTGCCTTGCGTCGATGCGCGCCGCCGGCGACCCACGCCCGCAGCTGCCGCAACATCGCCCGAGTGTGCGCCGGCTGGTGGTGCCCCTTCAGGTAGCGAAGCAGCAGCGGCGTGACAGTCAGCCCGTCGAGGTCCTGGCTCGCCGCTGTCTCCATCGCCTCGACCACGTCGGCGCGCGTCACCCTTTGGTGCGTGAGCCGGAGCCGGCGGCGCAGTTGGCGCACCAGCATCACCGAGCGGTATGTCTGCCCGTCGGCGTACTCCCCGTCCGTGGCGAAGCCCGGCGCCGGCTTGTTGTTCCAGCTGACGAAGAAGCCCTGCCGCGGGTTGATCTCGTGCGGGTGCTGCCGCAGCGACAGGAACCCCCTCCACTCCGCGCGACCCGTCCCCCACGTCGGCAGCGTCGGGTCGGCGTGCGGGTTGCGCCGCGGGTCGCGCCCGCTGACGAAGTACCCGGTGTCGCGGTCGTCGACGTAGAACCAGTTGAACGTGTAGCCGATCTTGTTCGCCTGTCGCATCCAGCTGTGCACGTCGTACGTCGCGTGCGGGTCGCCGAAGCCCAGGAACCCCACCACCGAGTCGATGTCGTGGTGGTACGTCGACCGCTGGTTGACGATCGCCACCGGGTGCCCGTGCACCCGCGTCCAGCCCTGCACGACCCCGTGCCGGGTCAGATAGATCTCGTGTGCGATCGTCGCCGGCGCTCCCCCACCGCTGCCGGCCTTGGGCAGGACGGTCTCGCGGAACGTCTCGTGCTGCATCGGCAGGCACCGCCCGCGGAAGAGGTACGACGTGCCGTGCGCGGCCGGCGTACCCCCGCCCGGAACGCAGATCCGCTCGACCCGCTGGTCGATCAGGTCGCTGCCGGCCGAGGTCGCCGACCAGGCGTAGTCGCGGCCCCGCCCCAGCTCCACCAGCCCCGTGCCGGGGAACGACGCGCCCATCGCGTCGTAGTCCGGCGCATGCAGGTCGAGCACCGACAGGATCTGCGGCGCGAAGTAGGACACCTGCGGCCCGAACACCGCGACCGGATGACCCGACCGAGTGCGTGAGCCGTTGACGACCAGCGCGTTGCTCATGTGCTGCGGCATGGCCCGCAGCGCCGAGACGATGTTCGCCCCGACCCGCTGCCGGGTCGTCAGCTGCGACGTCGTGCCGGTCGGCAGGCCCGAGCTCGTGCCGCAGCCGGTCGACGTCCATGCCGGACCCCCGGTCATCGGCTTCGACGACGGGATCGCGTTCAGCGACCGGTGCCACGAGCGCGTCCGCACGTCGTACCGGAAGCGCCGGTCGGTGATCGTGGTCGGGGCCAGCGGGTCGTTCTGGTGGTTGAGCTCGCGATAGGCCCGCAGCCCCGCCCTGGCGCCGTATCGACCGCGCAGGTATCGCAGCAGGTGCGCGTCGGCCATCTCGAGTCCGCCGCCCCTGCCGAAGATGCCGCCGATCAGCCCGGCGATGTAGACGACGTCGGCGTCGGTCCACGGCTGCGGGATCGCGGCGTCCGGTGCACCGGCCAGATAGTCCACCGGCAGCTTCGACGGGTCGAGCCTCGTGGCGGCGATGTAGGCGTTCACGCCGTCGACGTAGGAGTCGATCATCGACTTCGCGAGCGCACCGCGCGCGCCGTACCGCCTGGGCAGGAGGTCGACCTGCCGTTGCGCCTGTGCGCGGGTGTACGGCGCCAGCAGCAGCTGGTCGTGGTCCATCTGCTCGAACTCGCACGAGGCCCCGAGGAAGCCCGACAGCGTGCCGGCGCCGTAGTGGCGCAGCACGTCCATCAGGAACAACCGGTCCTCGGCCTGGGCGTAGCCGGCGCCGAACGCGGCGGACTGGTCGGTGTCGCCGTAGATGTGGGGTACGTCGTGCTGGTCGCGGTAGATCGTGACGCCGTTCTCCGGCGTCTCGGTGCGGGTGATGTCCTTCGGCCGGACTCCGAACGACTCGTCGTTGAAGTACCGCCCGAGCGTCGCGTTCGTGAGGTGGGGGTAGCCGTAGAGCAGGCCGGCGTACTGGCCCAGCTGGTCCTGGCTGTTCGCCGGACGCTGTTTCGTCGTCTCGAACGCCAGCGCATCGGTCGCGTTGACCAGGCCGTTCTCGCCCGGTGGCAGCACGTAGCGCGCCCGGCCGTCGGCGTAGTCGTGACGTCGGTACGCCGGGCCGCCGGCCGCGGCGTCGGCCGGGACGACCGCGGGTGCGAGCAGCGCGAGGGACGTGGCCGCCGCCGTCACGGAGAGAGCCAGAGCAGCGGCACGGACGCGCATCGCGACCTCCAGGGCATCGTGGGACTGAACTCCCAACGCGCCGCAGGGCCCCGAGGTTACGGATCGGTAACCAGGGCTACCTCGGGGTCCACGGCACCAGCGGCCGGACCGTCACCTCGGGAATCGTCGCGTCGGTCGGCAGGTCGAGCACGTGGAGAAGAGTGGCGGCCACGGTCTCCGGGTTGATCCAGCGCGAGGAGTCATAGGTCCTGCCCTCCTGCTCGTGCACCTTCTCCTGCATCGGGGTCGCGGTGCGGGAGGGGAACAGGGTGGTGACCCGCACGCCGTTCTCCTGCTCCTCGGCCCGCAGTGAGTCGGCGAGCGCGCGCAGCCCGAACTTGGACGCGGCGTACGCCGCCCAGGTCGCGCCGGCCGCGAGTCCGGCCGCCGAGTTCACGAAGATCACGGTGCCGTGGGCGGCGCGCAGGGCCGGCAGGCAGGCCCGGGTCAGCAGGGCCGGGCTGGCCAGGTTCACGTCGAGCTGCTCACGGAGGTCGTGGGTGCTGAGCTCTGCCACCGGCGCCAGCTCGACGACCCCGGCGACGTGCAGCAACGAGTCGAGCCGCTCCGGAAGACCGCCGATGCCGTCGATCGCGTCCACGTCGGCGAGGTCGGCGGCGATGGTGCGCGCTCGGGGAAACTGCTCGTGCAACGCGTTGGCCCGCTCGTCGTTACGGGCCAGGAGAACCAGGTCGTCGCCACGTTCGTGCAGCTTCTGCGCGACTGCCGCGCCGATGCCGGAGCCGGCGCCGGTGACCAGGTGGGTCGGCATCAGCTGGTGAACACGATCTTGCCGAAGACGTCACCGTCGTTCATCGCGGCGAAGCCGTCGCGGGCGTCGCTCATCGGGAGCGTCCGGTCGACCAGCGGCCTGGTGCCGGTCGCATCCAGGAACGAGACCAGCCGCCCGAGCTCCGTGCTGGTGCCCATCGTCGAGCCGATGATCCGGAGCTGGAGGAAGAAGACCCGGTTGAGCTCGGTGCTCTCGGGGTTGGGACCGCTGGTGGCCCCGCTGATCACCATCGTGCCGCCGGGACGCAGCGAGCGCAGCGAGTGGTTCCACGTCGCGGCGCCGACCGTCTCCATCACCGCGTCGACGCGGCCGGGCAGCCGCTCACCCGTCTGGTACGCCGCGTGGGCACCGATCTCGAGGGCCCGGGCACGCTTGGCCTCGTCCCGGCTCGTAGCGCTCACGTGCAGACCGCCCGCCCTCGCGAGGGTGATCAGCGCCGTCGCGACGCCACCCCCCGCGCCCTGGACCAGCACGGACTGCCCCGGCTTGAGAGCGCCCTGGACGTAGAGCATCCGGTAGGCCGTGAGCCAGGCCGTGGGCAGGCACGACGCCTCCTCGAACGAGAGCGAGGCGGGTTTGGGCACCAGGTTCTTCCTCGGTACGGCGACCCGCTCGGCGAACGTGCCCTGGTACCGCTCGGAGAGCAACGACCGCCGCGGGTCCTCCGTCTCGTCACCCCGCCACGAGGGGTCGCTGATCACGGCGTGGATCAGCACCTCGTTGCCGTCCTCGTCGACCCCGGCGGCGTCGCAGCCGAGGATCATCGGCAGCTGCTCCTCCTTGAGACCGACCCCGCGCAGCGACCAGAGGTCGTGGTGGTTCAGCGAGGCGGCCTTCACCGTGACGGTCGCCCACCCCTCCGGGACCTCCGGGTCCGGCCGCTCCCCCACCACCAGCCCGGAGAGCGGGTCGTCGGCGGAGAACTTCTCGGCGTACACGGCGAACATGACTCGACCCTAGCGACCGCGAGGTGGGACTTCTCCCGCGCCCAAGTGGGACTTCTCCCGCGCCCAGGTGGGACCTCTCCCGCGCCCACGTGGGACCTCTCCCGCGCCCAGGTGGGACCTCTCCCGCGCCCAGGTGGGACTTCTCCAGGGCCCAGGTGAACTCTGGTCGGGACTTCTCCCACCTCGGCCGCGGAGAACTCCCCCTTCGGCCGCGGAGAGCTCCCACTTCGGCTCAGGTGACGCCGTCGGCGCGGGCGGCGTCGCCGACCGCGGAGGCGACCGACGGAGCGACGCGGGGGTCGAAGGGCGACGGGACGATGTGGTCCTCGGCGAGATCGTCGCCCACGAGCCCGGCCAGCGCGTCGGCCGCCGCGAGCTTCATGCCCTCGGTGATCGCGGTGGCGTGCGCATCGAAGGCGCCCCGGAAGATGCCGGGAAACGCCAGCACGTTGTTGATCTGGTTGGGGTAGTCGGAGCGCCCGGTCGCGACGACCCGCGCATGGCGGTGGGCGATCTCGACCGGGACCTCCGGGGTCGGGTTGGCCAGGCCGAACACGATCGCGTCGTCGGCCATGCTCGCGACGACCTCCTCCGGCACCGTGCCGCCGGAGACGCCGAGGTAGACGTCGGCGCCCACCATCACGTCGGCCAGCGAGCCGTGCCGGTCGTGACGGTCTGCGGTGTCGACGGCAAGGGCTCGCTTCACGGGGGTCAGGTCGGTACGCCGCGAGTTCAGCACGCCCTTCCGGTCGACGACCGCGATGTCACCGATCCCGGCGTGCAGCAGGATCCGCGCGACCGCGACGCCGGCCGCCCCGGCACCGGAGACGACCACGCGCGTGGTCTCCGGCCTACGACCCGTCAACGTCAGCGCATTGCTGAGCGCGGCCAGAGCGACCACGGCGGTGCCGTGTTGGTCGTCATGGAAGACCGGGATGTCGAGCATCGCCTTGAGGCGCTCCTCGATCTCGAAGCAGCGCGGCGCGGAGATGTCCTCGAGGTTGATGCCCCCGAAGCTCGGCGCCAGCCGGGCGACCGTCGCGATGATCTCCTCGACGTCGGTCGTCGCCAGGCAGATCGGGACGGCGTCGACGCCCCCGAACTCCTTGAAGAGCACCGCCTTGCCCTCCATCACCGGCATGGCGGCGGCCGGTCCGATGTCTCCGAGCCCGAGCACCGCAGTGCCGTCGGTGACCACGGCGACGGTGTGGGGCACCCAGGTGTACTCCCGGGTCAGCGAGGGATCGGCCGCGATCGCCTCACACACCCGAGCCACACCCGGGGTGTAGGCGAGCGACAGGTCGTCCCGGTCGTTCAAGGCGACCCGCGACCGTACCTCCATCTTCCCGCCGACGTGGAGGTCGAACACGGGATCGCCGACGAACCGGTGGGCGTCGGCGTGACGATCGGGAGCAGTCACTCCGTCACTGTGGCACAGCGAGTACGCCGTGCAGGGCGGCGCCGCGGTTCGTGGACACCGGGGCGACTGCGGTCACAGACGACGGCCGATGGCGGGGCGTGGCCAGAGCCGGGCCACCACGACGGCGACCACGTCCGTAGCCGGGATCACCCCGCGATGACGGGAGTCGACGCCCTCGCCCGGATTGTCGCTGAGCAGCCACCAACCTGGCTCGCCGGTGCGGGACCGTCGCGCCTCGGCGACCCGTTTCACCGCCAGAGTGCCATCGGGGAAGCGGGCCAGCACCAGGCGCCCCGCCGTGACCGGCGCGGCGTACCGGACCAGCAGGCGGTCGCCGGGCTCGAGGGTCGGCCGCATCGACGCGTGGCGCACGCGGGCGAGCCCGAATACGGGAGGACGGACCGGGTACGAACCCGGTCCAGCGGGCCTCGGCACGCGGAGTAGTGTCCCAGCCGAGGCCATGCCTCCCCCATCCGCATCACGAGAGGACCACGATGTTCGCGAAGCTGTTCGCTCCCTCGGTCGACGTCTCGGCGCACTGCGACCTTCCTTGCGGCGTTTACGACCCCGCCCAGGCGCGCATCGAGGCGGAGTCCATCAAGGGGATCATCGCCAAGGTCGCCGACAACGACGACCCCGACTTCCGCACGCGCGCGATCATCATCAAGGAACAGCGCGCCGAGCTGGTCAAGCACCACCTGTGGGTGCTGTGGACCGACTACTTCAAGCCGCCGCACTTCGAGAAGTACCCCCAGCTCCACACCCTGTTCAACGAAGCCACCAAGCTGGCCGGGGCCACGGGCGTGAAGGGCGAGCTGGACGCGGGCAAGGCCGACGAGCTGCT
>JAICSC010000114.1 GCA_025937085.1 Nocardioides sp. | reverse complement strand
GCGAGCTCGTCCGGCTCGTCGGAGCCGGCCAGCCAGCGGGCCAGCTCCCGCCCCGGGGCACCGCCGTGGTGCACCGCCCACACGACCGGCATGGTCTTCTTGCGGGACCGGAGGTCGGAGAACACCGGCTTCCCCGTGCGCTCGGGCCAGCCCCAGATGCCGAGCAGGTCGTCGACGAGCTGGAAGGCCAGGCCGACCTGCTCCCCGTACCGCCGGAGGGCGGCGACGGCCCCGGCGGGTGCGCCGGCCAGCACCGCCCCGAGCTCCGCACTGACCCCCATCAACGCACCGGTCTTCCCAGCGGCCATGTCGAGGCACTCGGCCAACGACACGTCGTTGCGGCTCTCGAAGGCCACGTCCAGCACCTGGCCCCGGATCAGCTCACGCGTCGCCCGGCCGAGCGCGCGCGAGGCCGGGACCGCGTACGCCGACCCCGAGTCGTCGAGGACCTCGTGTGCCAGCGACAGGAGCGCGTCACCGACGAGCACGGCCATCGCGTCACCCCACACCGACCAGACGGTCGGGCGGTGGTGACGCTCGGTGTCGCGGTCCATGAGGTCGTCGTGGATCAGCGAGAAGTTGTGCACGAGCTCGACGGCCACCGCCCCTGGCACCAGGTCCTCGGCGAGGGCGCCCAGCGCCTCACCGGCCATCAGCACGAGTGAGGGCCGCACGCCCTTGCCGCAGGGCGCGGTGACCTCGCGGCCGTCCTGTCGGCACCAGCCGAGGTGGTACGACGCGACCAGCCGCGTGTCGTCGTCCAGCCGGGCGACCGCCTCACGCAGCGCCGGCTCGACCAGCTGCCGGCCACGACCGAGTGCGGGGGCGGTGACGCTCATGACGCCACCTCCGCGGGTCCTGCCGGCTCCAGGACAGCCCTTCGGTTCACCGAGGCCGTCGCAGCCTCACCACTTCGTACGGCGCCCTCCATGGTGGCCGGCCACCCCGTTTCGGTCCACGCGCCGGCGACGTGCAGGCCGCCCAGGCCGGTCGCGGCGGGCGACCGCCAGCGCTGAGATCCGGGGGCGGATCGGAAGGTCGCGTGTGGTTCTCGGGTCACGAAGAACTCCTCGATCGTGGCTCGTGAGGACTCCGGGATGAGCCGGTGGAGGTGGGGCACCAGGAGGTCGCGGAGATCGGAGACCGGTACGCCGAGCAGGTCCTCGGCCGCCGACAGGGACAGCGCGAGGTACTGACCGGTGCGCAGCCCCGCCTGGTCGGTCCGGTCGAACACCCACTGGAGCGGGCCGTCGGCCGCGGCGACGAACGGGTGGTCCAGCACCTTGCGGTCCAGCACGAGGTGGGCGTTGACGATCGGCGAGCTGCCGAGCCGCTCGGACCATCCGGGGTCGACGCCGATGGCGCCGGGCGGCAGCAGGGCCTCGGCGGCGCCCGCGGCGGTGGCGACGACGACATCGTCGTACGCCGACGACCCGGCCTCGGTGGTCACCTGCCAGCCGGGCTCGAGGGCGACAACGCCGGATACCTTCTGCGAGGTGCGCACCTCGACCCCTGCGGCGGTGAGCGCCGTCATGGCGGCGTCGCCGTGCAGGCGCTGCAAGGGCACCCGCGACCAGCCGATGTCTGCGGCGTCCGTCCGCTCCAGCAGTCCGATCTGGAACACCGTGGCGGCCAGCGCGAGTGACGCGTCGGCCGCGTGCGCATTCAGAGTGGCGACCCCGATCAGGTCCCAGAGGGCGTCGACGGCGCGCTCACTCTGGCCGTGCTCCCGCAGCCAGCCGCCGAACGACTGCTCGTCGACATCCGGGGCGGTCCGGTCGACCCGCCCCAGCGCCAGCACAGCCGTCGCAGCACGAAGCCGCTCCACCGGGCTCAGCCACCGGTAGCGCAGGAGCGACCACCCGAGGTGCAACGGCGCCGGGAGGGAGGACCTGCGCAGTCGACCGAGGCCCGGTCGCTTCTCGCTCCGCACGGGGACGTCGAGCCGCGGCTGGAGCTCCACCAGGTCGCGGACCCCCAGGCGTTCGAGCAGTCGCAGGTACGACGTGCAGCAGCGGAGGAACACGTGCTGGCCGTTGTCGACCCAGAGGTCGCCCCTCCGGAACGAGTGGGTGAGTCCGCCGAGACGCGGTCGCGCCTCCACCAGCGTCACCCGGTGGCCGGCGTCGGCACAGCCGAGGGCGGTCGCGATGCCGGCCAGGCCGCCACCGATCACGGCAACGTCGCGAGATGTGCTCATCGGCGACCTCCCGATCCGGCCAGCCCTCCGGATCCGGCCAACAGCGAGCCCAGCGCCACCGAGACCTTCTCGGCGCCGCCCAGCGACAGCCTCCGGTCGTAGACCGAGACCGGCCGCGACCCGATCCGTCCCAGCAGGTGGTGGTAGATCCCGGCCATCGCGCGGCACGACGCGGCGCTGCGGCGGTCGAGGTGTGGCACGAGCCGCAGACCCAGGCCGTACCAGTCCTCCGCGCGGGCTGCGGCGTACCGGATGTATCCCGCCAGCCGCGCCTGCGGGTCTGCCAGCGAGCCGGTCTCGTCGACCCGCAGCTCGACCCCGAAACGCTCCAGCTCCTCGGCCGGCAGATACACCCGGTCGTTGAGCAGGTCCTCCCGGATGTCGCGCAGGATGTTGGTCTGCTGCAGGGCGATGCCCAGCTGGTCGGCGTACGTCGCGGCCACCTCGTGGTCCACGCCGGCGCTGCCGAAGACCGACAGGCACAGTCGTCCGACCGAGCCGGCCACGAGGCGGCAGTACCGGACCAGCTCCTCGACGTCGGCGACCCGCACCTGCTCGAGGTCGAGCTCGACTCCGTCGACGATCTCCTCGAAGGCACCCACGGGCACCGGGTAGCGCCGCGCGGTCTCGGCCACGGCGGCATAGACCGGGTCGTCGACCTCGTCGATCGCGCCGAGGCGTTTGCGCACCAGAGCCAGCTCGGTCCGCTTCTGCGGCAGGGGGAGGTCGCCGTCGCCGATGTCGTCGATGCGGCGGGCCAACGCGTAGAGGGCACACAGAGCGTCGCGCTTGGGTGGCGGCAGCAGCCGGATGCCGTAGAAGAAGTTGCGCGCCTCGGTGCGCGTGATCTCCCGGCACGCGGCGTACGCGTCGGTGGTGGTCAGGTCGGTCACGGCAGCCTCCTCCCGCGACGGGGCGCCAGCAGAAGCATCAGGCGCGCGGCGGTCCCGGCCCGGGATGGCGCGGTGGCACGGCCGAGGACCTCGCCCTGGGTACGCCGGAGCGCCGCGACGGTCGCCTGTCCCCCGGCCACGTAGCCCGCGACGCACAGCCGCGACCACCCGCGGAGGCGGCGTACCAGCGGCGTCCCATCGGCGAGTACGCCGGAGGCGCGCTCCACCTCGAACCGCATCAGCCGGGCGAGGGCCGGCGAGGCGGTCGCGGCGTCGAGGTCGGTCTCCGGCACCCCGAAGCCGACCATGTCCTCGGTCGGGAGGTAGACGCGGCCAGCTCGCCGGTCCTCTCCGACGTCCTGCCAGTGCTCGAGGAGCTGAAGCGCCGTACACACGCGGTCCGACAGCCGCACGGCCGGCTCGGTGTGCTGGTCGAACAGCGCCAGCACGATCCTTCCCACGGGGTTCGCACTCAACCGGCAGTAGTCGAGTAGCGCCTCGTAGGTGGGGTACCGGTGGACGTGCTGGTCCTGGAGGTTGGCCTGGACGAGGTCGTGGAAGTACCGCTCGGGCACACGGTCGGTCACGGTCCTCCGCAGCCGGGCGAACACCGGGTCGGGCACGTCCTCGCCGGCCCACGTGCGCGAAACCCGCTCGTCGAGCAGCTGCAACCTCGCCACCCGGTCACCGGGCGCCCGGTCGCCCGTGTCGTCGCCCGTGTCGTCGCCCGTGTCGTCGCCCGTGTCGTCGACGGTGCGGGCGAAGGCGTAGACCGCGTGCAGCGCTCGTCGGTGACGCGGCGGGAGCATGGAGAGGGCGACCGGGAAGTTCTCGCCCTGCTCGCGGTCCGTCAGCTCCTTCAGCACCGTCTCCTTCGGCGCCGTCGGGCGCGACGGCGCCTGCTGCTCACCAGCACTCACCCATCGATCGTGCGTCAGCGCGGGACATCAGGTCTGCTCAGGATTTTCACGTTCCGTGATAAGAATTTTGTCACGGACGTACAACGCAGCGAGGTTCAGGCGTGACGGTCACGGAGAACGCACTCGGGTCGGTGACGGCCAGGCTCCTCGACCAGCTGCCTCGGATGATGGACGAGGTCAGCGAGGGGCTCCGGCTGTACTGGCCCGACTACGCCGACTTCCTCGACCGCGACCGCGACGGCGTGGTCGAAGCAGCTCGGCTCTTCGCCCCGCGCCTGCTCGAGATCACGAGCGCCGGGCACGACAGCACGCTCTCGGTGCGTGAGCAGGAGCCGCTCCGGCTCGTCTTCGAGCAGATCGGGCGGCGTCAGCTGCAGCTGGGAACCGACCTGACCAGACTGCTGACGGCCTTCCAGTACGGCTCACGAGTGGCCTGGAAGCACGTGTCGGCGGCGGCCCTGGCCAGCGACCTCGCGCCGGAGGATCTCGCGGCGCTCGCGGACGCCGTGTTCGGGACCGTCAACAGCCTGTCCTTCGCGGCGGCGCGCGGCTACCTCATGGAACAGCTCGAGGACGCGCGCGCCCGCGAACGCGCCCGCGAGGAGCTGGCCTCCCTGCTGTTGAGCGGACGGTCCAGCGTCCCCGAGGTGCGGGTCGCGGCTCAGCGGGCGGGTTGGCGGGTGCCGCAGACCGCCGCGGTCGCGCTGGTCGACCCCGACGACGACGCGGGCCGTCAGGTCATCGACGGTCTCGGGCCGGACGCTCTGCGGATCCCCGGCCCGTCGCGGTACGGCGCGATCATCCCCGAGCCGCCCGACAGCGCCGGTCGCCTGCATCTGCGCCGGATGCTGCGCGGGTCCCGGGCCGTGATCGGCTCGGTCGTCCCGCTCGACGAGCTGCCGCGCAGCGTGGTGATCGCCGAGGTCGCCGCCCGTCTGTGTCGCGAGGGCGTGATCGTGGACGGGGACCCGGTCTTCGCCGACGAACACCTGGACGCGATCCTGGTCTGGCGGGACCGGCTCCTGCTGGAGACCTTGCGACGGCAGGTCCTGGCTCCGCTCGACGAGCTCTCCGAGTCGTCACGAAGCCGGCTCGTCGAGACCTTGGAGAGCTGGCTGCGACACCAGGGCGACCGGATGGCGATCGCCGAGGAGCTCGGCGTACACCCCCAGACGGTCCGCTACCGGCTGGGGCAGCTCCGCGAGCACTTCGGCGACGGTCTGGACGACCCGCGGTCACGCGCTCGGCTGTTCCTGGCCCTGCAGTGGGGTGGGTGAGCCGGGACCCGCCTCGTCGGCCAGCTGGGCCAGGCGGGCACGGATCACGTCGGCCACCGCGGCCGCGTCCAGCATGCTCGGGTCCGTGGCCAGGCCGATCCCGAACGCGCCGCCCCAGCTCAACGCACCCATCGCCAGGGGCGTCCCGGGCGCCAGGGGCAGGATCGGGTAGACCCCCGGCGTCTTCCGGCCGAGCATCTCCAGCTCCTCGTCCGGCCCGGGGAGGTTGGACACGACCAGGTGCAGGAACCGTCCGCCGTAGACCGTCCTGGCGAACCACGCGGCACACGGCTCGGGCAGAAGGCGCAGCCCGGTCGCCATCACGAACCGGGACGCCAGTGCTCGCGTCGGCCGCCGCAGACGGCCGCTCCGGCGAGTCACCTCGGCCACCAGGTCGTCCAGAGTGTCGCGGACGGGTACGTCGACGATGATCGCGGCGGTGGCGTTCCCCCGAGCCCCCGAGCCCGGGGCGCGCACCATCAGGGGCACCGACACCTTCAACGTCCCCCGCGCCCGGGCAACGAGCTCGGGCGCCACGGTCCGGACCGCATCGACGGTCAGCGCGATCACCAGGTCGGTGACGCGCAAGCCCCGTGCCCGCGCCGCACGGCGTACGCCGTCGAACGGGACGGTAACCGCGCCGAACTCACGCCGGGGAGAGCCGGGCCCGAGTGCATGCGCACCGCCGTCGGTGGCGAGCTGGGCCAGGCCGACAGCGATCGCACCCGCCTGCCGCAGTGCCCCCGGACCTCTGCTCGCCGGCACCGGCAGCTCCACCATCGGGTCGAACAACCGCATCGCGCTCATGATGGTGCCGATCCCGTCCGCGACCGAGTGGTGGACCAGCACGACGACGGCCGACGCGCGGACCTCGTCGATCGCACCGTGCACGAGGACCAGGCGCCACAACGGACGGTCACGCGGCATCGGGACCTCGGCCAGGTCCGCGATCGCTCGTCCCAAGCCATGCGGGCCTTCGGCGCGGTGCTCGCTCACGTGCTGGTCGACGTCGACGGCGACGTCGACCCACCGTGGCCGCCGCCACCGCGAGGTCGTGACCAGGCGCTGCCGGAAGTGGGGCAGCGGCAGCAGGCGGTCGGTCGCCAGCGTGCGCACGTCGTCGAGGGTCGGGGACCCCTGGGCCGGGTCGAGCACGACGAGACCCCCGACGTGCTGCGCGGCCCCGGTCGCCTCGACGTGCAGGAAGAACGCGTCGCAGGAGGCGACCACCTCGCCGGGCGGTCGGTCGTGCCGCCATCGGGCGTACTCGATGCCGACCATGATCGGCACGACCACCGCGACCGCATCGAGCAGGTAGTGGTTGGCGGTGGCCATCACCACGAACAGCGTGAGCAGCACGTGAGCCGCGCTGAGCACCTGCACCCGGATGCCGGCGGTGAACCGGGCGAGGACGAAGCTCACCCACAGGGCCCACCCGATGTGCAGCGACGGCATCGCCGCGAGCTGGTTGGCCGTGTCGACCACGCCCGACCCCCACGAGCCGACGGTGTGTCCGCGGCTGACCGTGTCGATGAAGCCGAGGCCCGGGAGCATCCGCGGGGGTGCGGTCGGGTAGAGCAGGAAGGTGGCGAAGGCGAGCACGTTGAGGACCACGAACGAGTCGCGGGCGAACCGCCACTGTTCCGGCCGGCGGATCCACACCCACACGAGGAGCCCGATGGCGCTGAGGATGTAGGTCGTGGCGTACTCGTAGTTCGCCAGGTCCGACAGCAGCTGGTGTGGGGCGAGCCAGGAGTTGACGGTGCGCTCGACGTCGATGTGGAGTCGGCGTTCGAGGTCGTAGATGGCGCGACCGTGCCGCAGCGCGGCCTCGCGGCGGCCGGTGCCGCCGAGGGCGTCCACGAGTAGGTAGACACCGAACAGGGCGAGCCCCAGCGCCAGCTGTCCCAGCAGGGCGGGCCGGTCGGCGGCCGTCCTACGCCGGCTCAGCCCCTCGCCAACGCCGGTCACCCCGTCGACGCTATCAAGCGTGCGCGGGACGACTCCGGTGGCCGAAGTGGAAGGTCACACCCTCGATGCGATGCAGCCGCGACCACCCGAAGTAGGCGCAGACCCCGACGGACAAAGCGGTGAGCAGGCCGCTGAACACCCCACGGGAGAAGACGCCGGCGGTGACCCCGAAGTGGAGGACACCGAGGCTCATCGCCGCGTCGAGCAGCCGGGAGACCCCCCACAGCAGGGACACCTGGACGAACATGCGGCGTACTCGCTCGTCGAGGAAGAGACGCTCCGGCAGGTGCACGAAGTCCTGGGCCAGCCGCATCGTGATCGGGCGGCCGACGACGGCGCTGCCGATGAACAGCACGGCCATCAGCATGGACCCGGCGATCGGCTGCAGGAGGAACACGTAGACGCTGGACAGCACCAGCGCGATGCACGTGCGTGCCACGAGCATGGAGAGCACCAGCAGGAGCGTGCCGGGCACCCGGCGGACGGTGAGCATCCGCACCCCGACGGTCAGCACGCACCACCCCAGGACCGCCACGAGGCCCTCGAAGGCTCCGAGGGTGAGCATGAAGCAGTAGAGCAGGAGCGTGGGGACGATCACCGTCTCGAGCAGCAGCCTCAGGCCGCGCATCACGGTGGGGCGGAGGTCACCGAGCTCGATGATGTGTTCGACGAACGTGTCGGCGTGGGGGGTGTCCGGAGTCATCGCGTCCCCACTATGACACGGCTTCGGGCGATTGGTTCTCTCTTCGGCGAAGCCAGAGGTCGGCTGACGGTGAATGTGCCAGGGCGACCGCCCCCAGCGCGACGAGGAGCCCGGCGAAGCTCAGACCCAGCATGGGACCGGCTCCGGTGGGGAACTGGACCGGGAACGCCAGCACCCCGATCGCATAGCTCGCGACCGGATTCGCCGTCTCCTTGGTGGCCACCGCCCACGGCAGCGGGCCGTTCGCGAAGGCGCCCTGACCCAGGACGAGCCCGACGAGGGTCGAGGAGGCGAGGGCGTAGCCCACCCAGTCCCGGGCGGTGTAGGCGACGCCGTGGTTCACCAGGTCGTCGGTGGTGAGCTTGATGAACACCGCCGTCATCGCGAAGCACAGGCCGGCGCACGCGCCGGCAACCAGCACCAGGGCGTTCGGTCCGAGTCGGGACGCGATCGGGATCAGAATCCCGATCGCCGCGACGACGGCGATCGCGGAGAGCAGGATGCGGCCGCGGTCCGGCTCGCCCTCCAGCGGTTTCGCGTGGACCACGAGGATCAGCACCACCAGGCCGCCACACAGGCACAGCGCACCGAGCCAGTCGCGCGCTCGCGGCCAGATCCTCTGCTCCAGCGACGACATGGGGAGTGCGAACAGCAGCTGCGTGGCCAGCATCGGCTGCACCGTCACCACCGAGCCCAGGTGGAGCGCCAGCGCCTGTACGCCGAAGCCCGCGAGGTTGAACATCCAGCCCTGCAGCCAGACCGGGTCACGGACCAGCTTGGACATCAGCGCCACGGCCGCCGCGGCCACGGATCGTGACTCGCGGTGGGTGTTGCGAGCCGCGCGCTGCTGGAAGAACGCCGACAACGCGAAGAGGAAGGCCACGCCCAGACCGAGCAAGGGGGCGAGCACGGTGGAGCTCACGTCGGCGGCCGGTCGTCGTCGCGGATCCGTACCTGCTCACCGAACCTCGCCGACAGGCGCCGGAACGCTCCCGGCGCCACGGCGCGCACAGCGGGGGCCACTCTCAGCCAGCCGGGCACCCAGACCTCCGGCCGATCTTCGGCAACGGCCCGGAGGATCGCTGCCGCAGCTCTCTCGGCGCTGACCGGCCGAGGCACGCGTCGTACTGGCGCCCCACCGCGCCCGAGGAAGAACCGAGTGTCCACCACACCCGGCACCAACACAGTCACACCCACTCCAGTTCCCGAGAGCTCGAGTCGCACACTCTCGGCGAAGGCGTCCAGCCCGGCCTTCGCGGCGGCGTACACAGCCTCTCCGGCGACGCCGGTACGTCCGGCGACCGAGGTCACCAGGACGACGCTGCCCGTCCCGCGCTCGATCATCGGCCCGAGCACCGCGCGCACGAGCCGGATCGGGGCGATCAGGTCCACGGCGAGCACGCGGTCGATCTCCGCAGGGTCGACCGCCGTGAACGGCGCGGACAGCCCGACGCCGGCGTTCGCGACGAGCAGGTCGATGCGTCCGTGCACGGCAGTGGCACGTTTAGCCAGGTCGTCGGCGGCGCCCGGCTCGGCGAGGTCGGCCAGGAGCGGCGTCCCTCCCACCTGGCGTGCGAGCTCGGCCGTACGCTCGGGGTCGCGTCCGTGCGCCAGAACCTGCGCGCCGCGACGGGCCAGCATGAGCGCCGTGGCCCGGCCGATCCCGGACGACGCACCGGTGACCAGGGCCACCCGGCCTGCT
>JAICSC010000418.1 GCA_025937085.1 Nocardioides sp. | reverse complement strand
GCGGCCACCGCAGTTCGTGGTGGTCAGCTTCGACGGTGTCGGCTGGCACCAGGAGTGGCTCCACTGGATGTCTGTCGCGCGTCAGGTCCCGTTCCGGTTCACCGGGTTCCTCTCGGGGACCTACCTCCTGAGCGACGCCACCCGCGACGAGTACCGGCCGCCGTACTACCCGCCCGGCACCTCCGAGATCGGCTGGGGAGCTCCGGCCGACGTACCGGTCGAGATCGGCGACCTGAACCGTGCCGTCGCGGCCGGGATGGAGATCGGCACCCACTTCAACGGGCACTTCTGCGCGTCGGCGGGCCTGCCCAGCGGTGGCAACACCTGGACGACCCACGACTGGGACGTGGAGCTGGACCAGTTCTTCCACCTCCTTCGCGACTACCGCGCCGACAACGCGCTGCCGCGATCGACCCGGCTGCGGGTGGGCGCCGATGACATCACCGGCGACCGCACGCCCTGTCTGGAGGGGACGCCGTCCGCGCTGTACCCGGCCCTGGCCGACCACGGCTTCGCCTACGACGCGTCGTTCACCCGGCCGGCCCTGACCTGGCCGACCCGCGACCGGTGGAGCGGGCTGTGGCAGCTCGGGATGACGACCTTTCCGCTGCACGGCACCGACCACCCGGTGACGACCATGGACTACAACTACTTCTTCACCCAGCGCGGCGGCGTCGACGGCACCGCGGCGCAGGCGAAGGCGGACCAGCAGCAGGTGCTGGCGACGTACGACGACCTGTACCGGCAGTCGCTGCACGGGAACCGGGCGCCGGTGATCCTGGGCAACCACTTCAACGACTGGAACCACGGCGCCTACGTCAACGCACTGACCTCGTTCGTGCTCGATGCCTGCGGTCGCCCCGACACCGAGTGCGTGCCGTTCCGTGACCTGGTCGCGTGGCTCGACGTCCAGACACCGCGTACGCTCGCCCGCCTGGAAGGTTGAGTTCCGCCTGAATCGAGCTCAGCGGAGCGGCTGGCAGGTCGGGCAGTGGGAGGTGACCCGCTCGCGGCCCGGGTCACCCAGCATCGACTCGACGAGCGTCGTGCCACACCGGCGGCACGGGTGACCGCCGCGGCCATGGACCCAGAAGGTGCGACCCCGGGCCAGGTCCCCGGTCGTCGACTGGACGTCGCGGCGGCGGTTCAGGTCGAGCATCTGATGGGCGCGGCCGACCATCCGGCGCAGGTCCGGGACATGTGCCACCGGCGTCGTGGGTGCGAGGCCCGCCACGAAGCAGAGCTCGTCGGCGTAGATGTTGCCGATCCCTGCCAGCCGGCTCTGGTCGAGCAGTGCCACCTTGATCGGGCGCTCGGGCTGCTCGCGCAGCCGGCGGACCGCCTCGTCGGCGTCCCAGTCCGGGCCGAGGAGGTCAGGACCGAGGTGACCGACGACTTCCGCCTCGGCCTCGCGGGCCACCACCTCGACGATGCCGAGCTGGAAGCCCACCGCGACGGCGTCGGCGGTCTCGAGGACGAGTCGCGCGGTGTGACCGGGGCGCGGCCACTTCTGGCCGGGTGCGAGGATCCGCCAGCTGCCCTCCATCTTCAGATGCGTGTGGAGGGTCCAAGGCTGGTCGCCCTGGATGCGGGTCAACAGGTGCTTGCCGCGCGAGATCGTCTCGACCACCGTCGCGCCGGACAGGTCCCAGGTGGCGAGCTGGGGCACCCGGAAGTCGGTATGGGTGAGGACCTTCCCGGTCAGGGCCCGGTCGAGACGCCGAGCGGCTCGCCAGACGGTGTCGCCCTCAGGCACGTAACTTCAGCCTCGCAACCTGAGCCCGCGCGGCGTCGAGACGAACCCCGCGGCGTCGAGCGCCTCGCGCAGAGGCGTCGAGCCGCCGCCGAGGATCTGCTCGCCGTCGGCCTTCTCGACGGTCATCCGGCCCAGTGCGCCCCGGCGTCCGGCCTCCGACAGGGACAGCGTGGCCGGCCGGAGCCGTCCGCCG
>JAICSC010000300.1 GCA_025937085.1 Nocardioides sp. | reverse complement strand
TCCGCTCACGCAGCCCGCGCTCCACCTCGAGACTCAGGCCGTCCGCGATCAGCATCCCGTGCACCGCGCCCGGCCGCGACTCGGCCCGCAGCCAGTCGACCGACAGCGCGAGCTGGTCGAGCGCCCCGATCCCGACCGCGGTGGTCTTGTTCTCCAGGACCAGCCAGTCGTCGGCCGCACCCTTCTCGCAGTCGTGGGTGAAGCGCAGCAGCAGGTCCGACCGCCGACCGTCGACGAACATGTGCTGCTGCCCGCGTACGCCGTCCATCTCCTCGTTGGCCAGCCGTACGGCGTACCCGAGCTTGTGCAGGATGTCGAGCCGTGCGAGAAGCCAGCCCTCGAACGCGTCGCGGTTGGGCAGCGCCCAGACCTTGAACGGCGTCGGCCGCCCCTCCGCGTCCGGCCCGAACGTCGCCAGCCACGCGTCGAGGATGCTCAGGAAGCGTTCGGCGTCCTCGTCCTCGATCAGCAGGCGATCCATGACCCGCGTCAGGAGCCCGAACCGGCCGATCAGCGGATACCGCGCGATCGTCTCGATCGGCAGCACCAACGTCTCGGCGAGCTCGGACTCAGTGACGTCGACGCTCTCGGGCAGCTCCCACTGCCCGTCTCCCAGCCGCAGCAGCAGCCGGTCGAGCACCGGGCACCCGAGCCGCCCGATCACCAGCGGTGGAGCCACCACCGAGATGTCGTCGGTCAGGCACTCGTCGACCGTCTCGTGAGCTACGGCGGTGAAGGTAGAGACCTTCTCGTACGACTCCCCCGTCGCGTGCATCACGGCGTTGATGACCTTGTCGGACTCAGCCATGCGCCACACCCCCCCAGATGTTGGGGAAAGCGTAATCAAGGCGCACCGGAAAACACCTGACCCATGCGGGCCACGGGGCGAGTCTTCACCTTCGTCCGGCGCATATCCACGGGTGCCGCTCCTCGGCGGCGCCCTCCCGGCGAGCTCCAGGAACATGTGTACGCCGTGCGTCCGGCACCGTCAGCCGAACCCCGGATTCTTTGCCTTGGCCAGGCTCAGCCCTCTGCGACAGCGTGGCTCAGGGCCACCTGCCGTGGTCAGTGCCCGTAGTGGCGGCACGGCTGCGACCGGAGCGACCGGCAGGGAGGTGCCGTCCGAGGCACGTGCACGCCGGGCACGGTCGTGAGCAGGAGCGACGACGGGTGGCGTCTGTCGGCGCCCACCCACACCCGCTGGCCGTGGTCGATCGTGCGGAACGCCCACAGCGGCTTAGCCCCACCGGGTGCGTCGATCGTGATCCGCAGCCGGTCGCCCTTCCGGAACGGCTGGGCGAAGGCCGGGATCTCGATCCGCAGCAGCCGGTACCTCCCCCTCGGCATCGCCCGTGCATCGCGCCGGAGATCGGTGTGCACGGGCCGCAGCGCCGTCGACGACGGCGCGAGCCGGCGGTGGCTGGCCCGCAACCACCCGGTCTGAACGTACACCTCGCGGCCGCCCGGCCGGACGTCGCTCACCGTCGCCTCGAGATCGACGTCCTTCGCGCGCGTCTTCACCCAGACGTCGAGCGACCCGCCTCCGACCACGACCTTCGTCCGCTTCATCGGCTCGGTGATCCAGCCGAGACCGGTGCCCCTCGGGACCTGCCGCCAGTGGTACGCCGGGTGGGGCCGCCAGATCGCACTGCTCGAGCCGGTGTAGTCGGTCGCCGGCAGGGCCTTCGGGTCGGCCGAGAACGACCGGGCGGCACGGCGGTGCCTCGGCTTGCTCGCCAACCCCCCGTGGGGGCGCAGGTAGAGGCGCATCCGTTGCGCGCTCGGCGGCGGCCACGACCGGAAGGAGTGCTCGAAGCGCGGCAGCGGCGCGCCGGAGGGCGCACCCCTGGCTGCCCCCTCCTCGAACAGCACCCGGAAGTGGGGTGCCGACCGGTACAGCCGCTTCGCCTGGCGGTAGCTCATCCCCGAGTAGTCGTTGCCGGGCGGGAGCGTGAGTCCGTCGACCCCGGTCAGGGCCGCCGCCAGCCGTGGACCCACCAGGCTCTTCAGCATGGTCGGCACGCGGCGTCCGACGTAGAGGTCGAGGAAGTCGGCGTACCGCCCGAACTCACCGAGGCTCAGCGACTCCGTGTGGGAGCCGTTGGACATCGTGGCGTAGAGCTGGGGCGCGCTGCGGAACTTGCGCAGGAACGCCGGGAAGTGGCCACCGGTCTGCTCGTCCTGCCAGGCGCCGGCGAGATAGACGGGTACGTCGATCCGGTGGACGAACCGGCTCGGGTCGATCTTCTGGTAGTAGGCCCGGTTGTAGAACGGGTTGTCCTCGATCAGCGCGACCGGGTCGGGGTTCTGGAGCCGGACCAGCTGGTTTTCGTCGCACTCCTGGCTGTTCATCCCCTTCTCCCAGCCCTCGCCGTAGGGTCGCGCGTCGCGGCCCCGCGCCGATGCCCATGGTTCTGCGAACCCGGTGTTGAGGATGCCGCCCGGCCACAAGGTGCCGCGGTAGCTGTCGTCGATCACCGACAGCGGGGTGATCGCTGACAGGTGCGGCGGCCGGGTGCGCGCGACGTACAGCTGCTCGATGCCGGGGTAGGAGATGCCGACCATGCCGACCTTGTGGAACTTGGCCCAGGGTTGGGCGGCGATGGTCTCGATCGCGTCGTACCCGTCCAGGCTCTGGACCGGCTCGAACGGCAGGAACGAGCCGCCGGAGCAGCCGGTGCCGCGGATGTTGACGCCGACGTAGGCGTAGCCCAAGGACGTGAAGAGGGTCGCCATCGTGGTGTCCGCGGGGTTGCTGGGGTCGTAGCCGCTGTACTCCACGACGGTCGGGTACGGCGCGCCACCGAAGTCGAAGGGCGGCTTGGGGAAGACCACGTTGGCCGACAGCGTCGTCCCGTCGCGGGTCTCGATGAAGTTGAAGCCCTCATGGAGCGTCTGCGAGTCGTAGAACGACTGCGAGGGCGGTGCCGAGTGCATTCCCGTCACTCGCACTGGTCCGCTGGTGAACGAACGGTCGGCGCTCTGCACGGAGTAGGCGCCCACACGGAGCCGGCGCCACATCAGGCTGCCCTGGCTGTCGACGATCCCGGTCCTGACGACAGCGGTGCCACGCAGCAGCCGTAGCCGATCGCCAGGGGCCGCCTTCAGCACCTCGACCTGGTGGGTGCCGGGTCGCAGCACCCACGCCGGCGCTGGGCTCGCGGACGCGGTCTGGCCGAGCGCCTGGGTGGTCAGCGCGGTGGTCAGCGCGGTGGTCAGCGCGGTGGTGAGCACGACGAGGACGGCGAGCAACACCCGCCGGAGCGGCGTACGTCGGGGCATGCCGAGGATGGTGCCACGGCACGCCGACGCCCCGAGCTCACGACAGGCTCTGGTGCAGCCCCGGCTCGCTGAAGAACGACAGATGGACGCGGGCCGGTGCCACCAGCGGGCGCACGTACGACGGCTCGGGCGCGCCGGCGACGAGCCACAGGGCCCGGTAGTCGGTGTGGTCCCACACCCAGCGGATCACCCGCGGGAACACCGCGAAGGCGTAGAAGCCGAGGGTCAGCAGCACGCACGGCCACCAGACGACCCAGTCCCGGAGCAGGTCGCTGGCCCGGCCGCCGAAGACCACCCGGCTACCCCCGAGCACGAGGTGCCGGGCGTTCCAGCGCTGGACCAGCACGAGTGCGTAGGGGAACCCGAACCCCAGTGTCAGCACCGTGATCAGCGCGGCAGCGAGCCGCGTCGCCAGGTACCCGGTGACGTCCCCGTCGAAGGCCATCCGGCCGGCGTTCTGTGATCTGGCGTTGTGTGATCTGGCGTTCTGTGTCATGGCGAGACACCCCCGTCCCTCGAAGAGCGGCTTGTGGACCGCTGCCCTTCGAGGAAGGAACGCGGGAACGGTGCCGTCATGACGCGGGAATCGCCTGCGCCCGCGACAGGTTGAGGTGGTCATGACCGAGAAGCTGGTCCTCGTCCCGGGCCCGGACCACCCGATCACCGTCGCTCCCTCCGAGACCACCGTGACCGTGCGGTTCGCCGATCGCGTCGTCGCGAAGACCGATGCGGCCCTGGTGCTCCGGGAGGCGACGTACCCGGCTCGGTACTACCTGCCGCTCGACGCCGTGGATCCGGACGTGCTCAGGCCTTCGGACCACCGGACCTACTGCCCCTACAAGGGCGACGCGTCGTACTACTCCCTGGTCGACGGCGAGATGGTTTCCGAGAACGCCGTGTGGACCTACCTGACGCCGTACGACGCGGTCTCCGACATCGCCGGCCACGTGGCGTTCTACCCCGACCGGGTGACGATCACCACCGACTGACGGCCCAGGTGGGACTTCTCCGCCGGCCAGGTGGGACTTCTCCGCGGCCCAGGTTGGCTTTGTCCGCCGGCCAGGTGGGACTTCTCCGACCTCTCGCCGGGATAACTCCCACCTCGATCCGGGAGAACTCCCACTTCGGCCCGGGAGAAGTCCCACTTCGGCGATCCGTCGGCACCCGCGCGCGGGCACAATGCG
>JAICSC010000339.1 GCA_025937085.1 Nocardioides sp. | reverse complement strand
CGTACGTGTAGTGGACGTTGCTGACGTTGTAGCCCGAGATCGCCGCCTCGCCGGCGCCCGCGTGCGTCCCGGGGACGCCGTTGACCGCCATGAACGCGAATCCACTGCTCCCGAGCACGACCGCCGCCCCGATCGGGAGGGCCACCCTTCTGACGATGCTCCTCATCTGTTGTTCCCTCTCCTGCAGTCGAGGCCAGATCCTCGTCCGGCCGGCCCGCCCCCTGCGAACCGCCGCCATCGTGGGCGTCGCGACGGCGCACGATCATCGGCAAATTCGTTGAACCACTCGGCCCGGCCGAGCGGGCCGACTACCTCGTGGCCCGACATAACTAGGCGTCGTGGACCCCTGAGCCCTTGACCCGGGGGCGGTCCATGAGGAACGGTCGGCCTCGATGAGCCGGGGGGCCATCACGGGGGGATCGATCGCGTCTTGAGTATCCGGGGGTACGTCGCCAGGCCGGGGGGCATCGCGGTCCTCGCTGCCGTCGCAGGGGCACTGATCGCGAGCCTGGCGAGCCTCGCCCACACCACGTCACAGCCGCTGGTGGCGACGACCGCGATGACCGAAGCGCTCGCGGTGCCGGCGTTCCTGGGAGCGGGGGTGCTCCGGCTGGCCCGGTGGCGGATCACCGGCGAGGCACACTGCGCCCTCCGCGGCGGGGCGATGATCCTGATGGGTGGACTCGCCCTGCCGTCGGTCTCGCTGGCCCGCACCCTGGCCGCGCCCGACGGCGACCTGACGATCGTCACCTTCGTCCGCGCGGTGACCGCCGGGGTGGTCCTGTACGTGCTGGCCGTGGCGCTCAGCGACGATGAGTCGGACCGGGTGGATCTCGGGCGGAAGGTGGTCTGGCTCACGGCCACGACGGCTGCTGCGACCGTCCTCCTGGTGACCCTGCGCGACCGGGTCCCACCGAGCCCGACGATCGAGCCCACCCTCGCCGACGGCGTCGAGGTGGCGCTGGCGATCGCCTGGCTGACCGTCGCCGCCGCCGCCGCGGTGAGGGGCAACCGCGCACACTGGGCGAGGCCGGCTGCGCCCCTTCTCGGCGCAATGGGTCTCTCGGAGGTGTTCCGGGTGCCCGACGATGCCGCCACCACCCTGGTCGCGGCTGCCTTGACCGCGGCCGTCGGATTCCTGGTCGCGTCGTCCGCGCTGATGGACCTGGTCCGAGCCGCCCAGGACGAGCGCGACGAGACCCACCACCTGACCCGAGAGCTCGCACAGGCGCGCGACGCGGTCTGGACCCGGAAGGCGTGGCAGGACGAGCTCACCCATGACGCCCGCAGCACACTCGCCGGCATCCGGGCCGCGGTGCACACCCTCGACCGGCAGGGCGACCGGCTCGATCCGGCCACCGTGGACCAGCTGCGCGCCGCCACTCTCGCCGAGCTCAGCCACCTCGAGCACATGCTGGTCCGCCGGAACACCGACACCGACGTCTTCGACGTGTCCGAGGTCGTCCGGACCGTGACCGACGTACGACGAGCCGCCGGCCTGCAGATGGAGGTGACGCTGGAGTCGGCCCTCGTCCGCGGCGTACCCGGAGACCTGGCCACGGTGCTGCAGAACCTGTTGGTCAACGCCCACGAGCACGCGCCGGGTGCCCCGGTGTCGGTCGCCGTCCGCACCACGGGCGCCGTCGTCCACGTCACGGTGTCGGACGACGGACCGGGCATACCGTCCGAAGCCGCGGACACGGCCTTCGAGCGAGGGTTCCGCGGGACCGACAGCCGCGGCTCCGGCCTGGGGCTCTCGATCGCGCGCACCCTGGTGCGTCAGCAGGGAGGAGAGCTCGAGCTGGGCCAGGCGGGGACCGGAGCGAGCTTCGTCCTGTCACTGCCCCTGGTCACGCCGGCCGCGGTGGCGGTCCCATGAGTCCGCGCGAGCGACGCCGTCGACTCCGGGTGCTGATCGTCGACGACCAGCGCCTCCTCGTGGACTCCCTGAGCCTCGCCCTCCGCCTCGAGGGCCTGGATCCGCTCGTGGCCTCGGTGGCCGACGCGGCCGGCCTGGTGGAGCTCGTGCAGGCCGATCCCCCGGCGCTCGTGCTGCTGGACCTCGACCTGGGCGGGGCACTCGGCGACGGCACGGATCTGGTCGCGCCCTGCGTCGCGGCGGGGGCGCGCGTCCTGGTGCTCACCGGGACGACCGACGAGCTGTGGATGGCAGCGGCTCTCGAGCAGGGCGCGTGCGCGGCGATCGACAAGGGCATTCCCTTCGACGACCTGCTCGGCCTGGTTCTCTCCGCGGCGCACGGACAGACGGTGATGGAGCCGACTGAGCGGGAGCGCCTGCTCCATCACCTCCACGCCCATCGCGCCTCGCGGGCGCGCGACCTGGCGCCGTTCGAGAGCCTGACACCTCGTGAGCAGCAGGTCCTCCGGGCGCTCTCCCTGGGACAGACGGTGTCGCACATCGCCGAGGCCTGGGTGGTGTCGGAGTCGACGGTGCGGTCACAGGTCCACGCGGTCCTCAGCAAGCTCGACGTGAGGTCCCAGCTGGAGGCGGTGGCGGCCGCGACGCGCGTCGGCTGGCTCTGACTCCCCGCCCCGATCGGTCAGCTCGCGACCGGCCAGCAGACCTCGGTGGTGTGGGCGAGGAGATCGTCCTCGTCCCCGGTCGGCAGGTACCGCTCGCGGACCGGACCGTCCGAGGCCGTCGCCTGGTCGACGACCCAACGACCGAGGGCACCGTAGGCACGGTCGAGGTCGAGCGGCGGGCCGTCGAAGGTGGTGACGGCGAGGCGGGCGGCGGGGACGTCGTACGCCGTGACTCGCGCGGGGAGTCCCGAGGGGACGGACGCGACGGGGACGAATGCCACCAGGTCTCCGGCCTCCTCGGCGAAGAACTCGGTGGGGAACAGTGCCCCGTCGGCACCGATCCGCTCCGCGCCGCTCACCCGGACCACCCGGTGGAGCTCGGCGAAGGCCTCCATCCACCACGCCACGACGTCCGCGCCCGCGACCCGGTCGGCGACCGCCAGCGTGGTGAGGAGCGGCTCGTCCCGATACGCCACCGGGAACGCCGCGCCGTCGTCGGACAGCATCCGTCGCAGCGAGTCGACGGTGGCCTGCGTCTCCTGGAGCTGGGCGTGCATCTTGTCGAGGTGGTCCACGATCACGGCGTTCCTCGCTTCGTCGTCGGGGGCGTCCAGGAACGTGCGCAGCTGCTCGATCGGCAGGTCCAGGTCACGGAACCGGCGGATCACCTGGGCGGTGGCGACCTGCGAGACGTCGTAGTACCGGTAGCCGGACGACGCGTCGATCCGGGCCGGCGACAACAGCCCCGTCTCGTGGTAGTGCCGCAGGGTCTTCACCGACAGGAAGGTCATCCGCGAGAACTCCCCGATGGGGACGAGGCGGGCGTCCGAGGTCATGGACCCATCCCACACTCTCCCCCCGGGGGAGGGTCAAGCGAGCAGCCGCTCGTGAGGGACGAAGGAGTGGCGTGGGCGAGCAGCTGTCTCCCCGGTGGCCGAGGAGGTCGCTCTGCGACCGTCTCGAGACCCGGTGACGGTGCCTTCGGTCCAGGCCCCTGGCACAGTCACCGCGTCTCGACGCGCACGGAGCGCGCTCGTTCCTCGCGTGCTCCTGCTCGGTGACTTGACCCTCCAGTATGGGGAGACCGGAGCGTCCTCGCCATGGACGAAACCAACATCCGATCCGAGCCCGGCTGGGCCCCTCTCGCCGTCCTCATGTGCGGGACGTTCCTGGTG
>JAICSC010000135.1 GCA_025937085.1 Nocardioides sp. | reverse complement strand
CTCCTCCTGCTGCTGCTGCTGCTCCTCCTCCTGCTGCTGCGGCTCGGGTGCGGACTCCGGCTGTTCGGCGGCGTGGTCGGCCTCGGGCTGGTCGGCCTGATCGGCCTGGTCGGTCTGGTCGGTCTGCGCGGTCTGCTCCGCTTGACCGGTGTCCCCGCCGTCGTCAGCGCCCCCCGTCGACTCGTCGGCCGCACCGATCGTCGCCAGCACGGCGCCGACCTCGACGGTCTCGTCCTCGTTCGCCTTGATCTCCAGCAGCGTGCCGGCGACCGGCGACGGGATCTCGGTGTCGACCTTGTCGGTGGAGACCTCGAGCAGCGGCTCGTCGACCGCCACCTCGTCACCGACCTGCTTCAGCCATCGGGTGACCGTTCCTTCGGTGACGGATTCGCCGAGCTCGGGGAGGTTGACTTCGGTGGCCATGTCAGTGGGCTCTTCCTGTCTGGTGTCCGGTCGGGGGTGGGGGCCCGGGCGGGGCTCAGGTGTGGGCGTGCAACGGCTTGCCGGCCAGGGCGAGGTGGGCCTCGCCGAGCGCCTCGTTCTGGGTGGGGTGGGCGTGCACCAGGGGCGCGACGTCCTCGGCGTACGCCTCCCAGTTGTAGATCAGCTGGGCCTCGCCGATGAGCTCGCCCACACGGTCGCCGACGAGGTGGACGCCGACGACGGGGCCGTCCTTGCGTCGGACCAGCTTCACGAAACCTTGGGTCATCAGGATCTGGCTCTTGCCGTTGCCACCGAGGTCGTAGGTCAGCGTCTCGACCGCGTCGTCGCCGTACGTCGCGCGCGCCGCCGCCTCGTCGAGCCCGACCGAGGCGACCTCGGGGTGGCTGTACGTCACGCGGGGGATGCCCGCCTCGTCGATCGGTGTCGGGTCGAGCCCGGCGATCTCCTCGGCGACGAAGATGCCCTGCTGGAAGCCGCGGTGGGCGAGCTGGAGCCCGGGGACGATGTCGCCCACGGCGTACACGCCCTCGAGGTTGGTGCGACAGCGCTCGTCGGCGAGCACGAAGCCGCGTTCCATCGCCACGCCCTGCTCGTCGTACCCCAGCCCGTCGGTGGTCGGGCCGCGACCGACGGCGACGAGCAGGAGCTCGGCCTCGATGACACTCGACTCGCCATTGGCGGCCTCGACGGTGACCGCGACGCCCTCGTCGGTGACCTTCACGCTCTGGAACGGCGTGCCGGTGCGGATCTGGATCTTGCGCTTGCGGAAGGCACGCTCGAGCGCCTTCGACGACGCCTCGTCTTCCACCGGCACGAGCCGCGGGAGCGCCTCGACGATGGTGACCTCGGCGCCGAAGCTCGCCCAGACGCTGGCGAACTCGCAGCCGATCACGCCGCCGCCGAGCACGACCACTGACGACGGGACGCGGTCCAGCCGTAGGGCGTGCTCCGAGGTGAGCACGCTTTCGCCGTCGATCTCGAGATCCGGCAGCGAGCGGCTGTAGGAGCCGGAGGCCAGCACGAGGTGCTTCCCGGCGTACGTGGTGTCGCCCACCGTGACCTGGCGCGGGCCCGTCAGGCGCCCCGAACCCTCGATGACCGTGATGCCGCGGCCCTTGATCAGCCCCGTCAGCCCCTTGAAGAGGCGGGAGACGACCTTGTCCTTGTAGGTGTTGACGCCGGCCATGTCGATGCCCTCGAGCGTCGCGCTCACGCCGAACTGCGACGACTCGCGGGTCTGGTCGGCGATCTCAGCCGCGTGGAGCAGCGCCTTGGTGGGGATGCAGCCGACGTGCAGGCAGGTGCCTCCCAGGTTGCCCTTCTCCACCAGGCCGACCGACAGGCCCAGCTGGGCGGCGCGAAGTGCGCATGCGTAGCCGCCGGATCCTGCCCCGAGAATGAGTACGTCGAACTCTCCGTCGGTCACTCGGTCATCCTTGCACTGTCTGCCACGCGTCCCGCAAGGAGGGCGAGGTGCGCAGGACGTCGGCCGCGCTCCCCGACACCGCTCGCCGGACCGGGCATCATGGACGCATGAAACTCTTCGGACGCGGACGTGGATCACGGTTCCGCCGCCCGAGCGGCGACACCGCGCGCACGGGCTCGACGCGCGTACGCGCATCCTCGACCGATGACGAGCAGCACCTCGAGAGCTTCACCGCCACGCGTGAGGGAGTGGAGGGGTTCGTCGAGCCGCGGACGGCGGTCAGCGACGTGACCCTGCTGCTCGTGGCCTGGGACGGCGAGTTCACCCGCCGCCGGGTGCCGTCCGCCGACTGGGCCTATGCGTTCTGCAAGCGGCGCGGGATCTCGGCCTACGAGGCGGGCGTCGTGGGCATCCCGACGCGGATGCGGGAGTACATCAAGCGTCAGAAGCAGCGCGAGCGCTGAGCGTTCGCGCGTAGTCGACCAGGGTGGTCAGGGCGAAGCCCGTGCCCCCCGGGGTCCAGTGGCCGGCGGCCGCGCCGCTGTGGAACCCGGGCCCGGCGATGTCGAGATGTGCCCAGGGTCGCTCGGCGGTGAACTCGCGCAGGAACGCTGCCGCGAACAGCCCGCCTCCCCAGCGCGTCCAGTCGTGCTGGGCCAGGTCGGCGATCTTGCTGCCGCGGACGCGGTCGACGACGTCCTGGGTGATCGGCATCCGCCAGTGCTTCTCGCCGGACTGGCGTCCGGCTTCGACGAGCGGGCCGACGACATCCTCGTCGCCGAACACGGCTCCGACCTTGCCTCCGAGCGCCTGGACCATGTGGCCGGTCAGGGTGGCGACGTCCACGATCACGTCGGGCTCCTGCTCCGTGGCGCGCACGAGGCCGTCGGCGAGCACGAGCCGCCCCTCGGCGTCGGTGTTGAGCACCTCGACCGTCCTGCCGCCGTAGATCGTGAGCACGTCGCCGGGTCGCATGGCGCTGCCGGACACCATGTTCTCGGCGAGGCAGGCGTACGCCGTGACCTGGAGGGCTAGTCCCAGCCGGGCGATGGCCAGGGTGGCCTGGACCACCGTGGCGGCACCGGCCATGTCGCACTTCATGGTCTCCATGCCCTTCGCGGTCTTGATGCTCAGGCCACCGGAGTCGAACGTGATGCCCTTGCCGACCAACGCCAGGTGTGCGACTGGGCCTGTATGAGATGTGGGGGAGTAGCGCAGCTCGACCAGGCGCGGAGGAGCGCTCGATCCGCCGCCGACCCCCATCAAGCCGCCGCACCCGAGCTCCGCCAGAGCCGCCTCGTCGAGCACCTTCGCCTTGACCTTGGTGCCCTTGACGGCCTTGCTGATCTCCTCGGCGAACACCGGCGGGGTCAGGTCGCCTGCGGCGGTGTTGACCCAGTCGCGAACGCCACGGACTGCCGCGGAGACGACCTGCGCGTCCGCGAAGGCACCGGCGACCTCCTGGCGGCGGGCGACCGGACTCAGCACGGTGACGGTCCCGGCCGGCTTGTCGGTGTCCTTGGATCGATAGCGGGCGAAGACGTAGCCGCCCAACAGGTAACCCTCCAGCACGTTGCGAACCAGCCCGGCGTCGTCGGCCGGCAGAGCCAGGGCGACCGACGCCGCGTTGGCGGTCGAGCGGGCCGCCACGCCCGCGCCGCGGCGTACGGCCAGGAGCTCCGCGGCTCGGTCCAGAGGCCTCTCGCCCAGGCCGACCAGCACCAGCAGCGGCGTCGAGAGCTTCCCGCCGGTCGGGATGCGAGTCACCTCGCCGGCCTTGCCGGTGAACCCGAGAGTGCTCAGCATCGGCCGCAGCGACCGTCCGAACGCTGAGCCCACGTCCACGGCGCCGTCTGCGAGGGAGACGCCTTTGGCGTCCTTCCAGGCCCCGACGACCACGGCGTCGGCCCGAGTCTTGGCCGGGCTCGCGCCCCGCAGGTGGTAGCTGGTCACCGGGGCAGGATATGACCGCGCAGCCGCTGGCCTGTCGTGTGAGCGGAACTTCCCCGCCTGATCTCGACGGGCTCGACCGTCGCAGGAGGGGGCTCGGGCCGGTGTAGGTTCGCGGACATGTCCGAGGACACCGGTACGCCGCTGCTGCAGTCGCCGCTGCACGACCGGCACGTCGCGCTCGGGGCGAAGTTCGCGGAGTTCGGCGGCTGGTCGATGCCGCTGGAGTACCCGTCCGGGGTCGTCAAGGAGCACACGGTCGTCCGCGAGTCGGTCGGTGTCTTCGACGTGAGCCATCTCGGCAAGCTGATGGTGACCGGCCCCGGCGCTGCGACGTACATCAACGCGACCCTGAGCAACGACCTCGGCAAGGTCGGGCACGGCAAGGCGCAGTACACCTTGTGCTGCGACGCGGCCACCGGCGGCATCGTCGACGATCTGATCGCCTACTTCCACGACGACGAACACGTGCTGCTCGTCCCGAACGCCGCCAACTCCGCTGAGGTCGCACGCCGCCTGTCGGCGGAGGCGCCGGGCGGCGTGAAGGTGCTCGACCACCATCGTCAGTACGCCGTGCTGGCCGTGCAGGGCACGAAGTCCGACGAGGTGCTCGACGCGATCGGGGTCCCGTCGGGGCACCCCTACATGTCCTTCGCCGAGGTGGAGTTCGAGGGCACCGGCCTCGTCGTGTGCCGGACCGGGTACACCGGCGAGCGCGGCTACGAGCTGATCGCCCGCAACGAGGTCGCCGGCGAGCTGTGGGACCGGTTGCTCCGAGCAGGCGAGCCGTTCGGGATCCTTTCGTGCGGTCTGGGCGCGCGCGACACCCTCCGTACCGAGATGGGTTACCCGCTGCACGGCCAGGACATCAGTCTCGACGTGACTCCCAACCAGGCCGGGCTCGGCTGGGCGGTCGGCTGGAAGAAGGACGCGTTCTGGGGCCGCGACGCACTCGTGAAGGAGAAGGACGCCGGGCCGCAGCGCAGGCTTCGCGGACTGGTGGCGCTCGAGCGCGGGATCCCGCGGCCGGGCATGATCGTGAGCCTGGTACCCGACGTACCCCTCTGCGAGATCACCTCGGGCACGTTCTCCCCGACGTTGAAGAAGGGGATCGGGATGGCGCTGGTGCCGACCTTCGTGGACCCTGAGGCCGAGCTCGGCGTCCAGATCCGCACCCGCCGGGAGATCTTCGCCTCGACCAAGCCGCCGTTCGTCGACACGTCGGTGCGCGAGTCATGAACCTCCCCGACCAGCCGGCGACCTTCCGCCCGCCCACGCCCGCAGAGCGGCCGTGGTGGTGGAAGCTCATCGACGGAACGGGTGAAGAGGCCCGGGTCCCGGAGGAGTACGACCACCAGCGTTTCGCCTCACAGGCCGACGCCGAGTCGTGGGTCGGCGAGGTGTGGGCCGAGCTGGCCGCCGCCGGGGTCGACGCGGTCACCCTCTTCGAGCACGACCGCGAGGTGTACGGCCCGATGTCGCTGTCCGCGTGACCCGATCGCTTCCGGCGACCGTTGCGGCGGTCTGTACGACGTTCCTCTCCGCCGTGCCCGAAGGGCTCGTGTCCGGGCTGTACCTGCACGGCGGCCTGGCGTTCGGCGAGTGGGTCGAGGGCAAGAGCGACGTCGACTTCACCGCGACCCTGGCGCGTCAGCCGGGTCCCGACGAGGTGGCCTCCCTACGAGCCGCGCACGAGGCCGTGGCGGCGGCGTACGGCGACTCGCCGATGTTCGACGGCGTCCACCTGCTTGCCGCCGACCTGGCCCGTCATCCCGGCGAGTGTCCCGACCGGCCGACCGTCTTCCTGCACACGTTCGAGCCGGCCGGCCGCTTCGCCCTCAGCCCCGTCAGCTGGCACGAGCTGGCACGGCACGGCGTCACGGTGGCCGGGCCGCCGGTCGGGTCGCTCCGCATCTGGACCGACGACGACGTGCTGCGGGTCCACACGATCGACAATCTCGACACGTACTGGCGGCGCCACGCCGAGACCTGCGCCGCGGACCCGGAGCGGGCGTCGGCGCCGTTCGCGTGCGAGTGGATGGTGCCTGGCGTCGCACGGCTGCATCACCTGCTCGTCACGAGGCAGCAGACGTCGAAGTCGCGCGCCGTCAGGTGGGCACTGGCGTACTACCCGGAGCGCTTCCACCGGGTGCTGCGCGAGTCGCTCGCGATCCGCGAGGGCGAGTTCGAGGCGCAGTACGACGACGTGCGCGAGCGAGGTCGCGACGTCGGCGAGCTCGCGTCGTACGTCGTGGCGGAGGGTGTCAACCTCCGATAGGTGACAGCTCGCCGACGGGGACCTCGACCTCGAGCCGGTTGCCGGCGGGGGCCAGCGGGCAGGCCCACGCCGGGTCGTAGGCGCAGGACGGGTTGTAGGCGAAGTTCAGGTCGAGCACCCACGCCAGGCCGTCGGCGCCTTCGCGGCCCAGGTCGGCGCCCTTGACCGTGTCCAGCAGGTAGCGTCCGGCGCCGTACGTCGCGCGGCCCGCGGTCGCGTCGCGCAGCGGCACGAAGATCCCGTTGCCGTACGACCCGAGCCACCACACGTCCAGGCTGCCGATGTCCGGGATGTCGAACCGGCCGGCTCGTGTGAACGGCACCGCCCCGTCGGAACCGGTGGTCGGCGCCCACTCCTCGGGGGCGGCCGGCTGCATCTCCAGCACGAACCGGTACGCCGGGTCGTACGCCGCGTGCTGCAGCGCCTGCCCGCGCTGACGGGGGGTCGCCGGGTGCTCGTCGAAGAGAATGGTTCGCCGCTCGACCCAGGAAGTGTGTGCGGAGGCCGGCTCAGGGTTTACGCGGACGTCCGCGTAAAGAGCGTGCACCTCCCGACGCCACGACGCGACGTGCTGGGACCAGGCGAAGAGATCCACGTCAGCTCGCGAACGGATTCACGACGCGCACGCCCCGCAGCTCGGCGCCGGCGGCCAGGTCCTCGCTCCACACTTCGTCGCACCCTGCTTCGGCCGCGGCTTCCACGATCATCGCGTCCCAGATCGACAGCTGATGACCCTGGGCGGTGAGCGTCGCGCGCATCACCAGATCGGCATCTGCCGGCACGACCGGCAAGGTCACCACCTCGTCCAGGACCGCCCGTGCCTGCGCCGGCGTCAGCGTCGGCTCGAACTTCCGCGTCAGCACCGAGTACAGCTCGAGCAGCACCTGCGTGCTGACGATGAAGGTGTGCGCCTCGTCCATGCGGGCACGTGCCGTGCGGCGCTTGTCGGGTTCACCCTTGTCCATCCGGTAGGCGAGGACGTTGGTGTCGACGAAGACCTTGTGCACTGATTCAGGCACGGTGGAGGTCGTCCCGACTCCAGGCACGTCCACCCGCGGGACTGCCGACCCCAGCCTTGTCGGCGATGGCGTCCAACCGTGCGAGCGCCGCCTTCTGGCGGTCGTGGTCGGGTCCGGCGTACCGGCGCAACGCCTCGGCGAGGTAGGAGTTGACCGACTCGCCGCGCTCGAGGGCCCGGATCCGGGCTCGACGGAGGATCTCGGGGTCGACCGAGATCGTCAGGTTGGCCATGGCACCAGTGTAACGCGAGATCCGTGCTCCACGAGGTCAGGTGAGGGACGGCGTGGGCTCGACGTGCTCGCCCGTTGCAGCGTCACCGAGCACGTCGCCCACGACGATGCCCTCGCGCGCCAGGAACCGCTCGGCCATCCGGACCGACGGGTGCATGCCGACCACGGCGAGCATCGCGATGCCGGCGATCACCAACCAGCCGGCGCCGGGCAGGAAGTCGGGGTGCCACGACATCGCCAGGAACGTGTACAGCGCCGGCGCCCAGCGGCCGCCGAGGGTGCTGAACACCTCGGACACCCCGCCGTACTCACCTCTGCGGGCCGGATCCATGAGCGTGGCCTGGAACGCCCAGTTGGCCCCGGAGAAGTAGAGCTCGGCGCCGGTCACGGCCACGTGCCCCAGCCAGACCAGGAAGATCGTCAGGAAGCCGGCCGTGCTGTGGGTGGCCATCGTGATCAGGCACGCGGCCAGGAAGAACACGCCGGAGATGCGCACCGAGCGCAGCGCGTCCGACGTGGTTCGGACACCTCGGGAGGTGTAGGCCGGCAGGAAGATGCACAGCACCGTGTTGGTGCCGAACAGCCACGCCAGCAGCCAGTGTGGAGCGTCCGTCGCCTGGACGAGCCACAGCGGGATCACGACGTTCAGCAGGACCTGGTTGGTCCACATCGTGCCGCTGCACATGCTGCCGAGCATCCAGCCGAAGTTGTGCAGCGGACCTCGTCCGGCCGGCTCAGGCTGCGGTGCGGTGTCGCCGGACAGCTTCCGTGCCACGTCGTGCGGCGCTCGCGGAAGTCGGGAGATGAACACGGCGTTGGCCAGTCCGATGACGAGGGTGAACAGCGGCAACCACCGCATCACGGTCAGGTTGTCGAAGGCGAGGGCGACGCCGCCGATGATCGCGCCGAGGGTGAAGCCGACGTTGAGGGCGGAGTACATGTAGGCCTGGGTGGCGACCCGCTCGTCCTCGGGCATCACGTCGAGGATGTAGGCGTTGCGCCCCGCGCCACCGGCGTTCTCGACGATCTCGAAGCAGACGACCATCGTCACGTAGCCCGCGAAGCTTCCGATGAACGGCCAGGCCGCGAACATCAGCGCGCCGACCAGCGCGCCCGCCGCCCACATGCGCTGCGGGCCGAGCCGGTCGGTGAGCTTGCCGGCCGGGTAGGCGACCAGGAAGGACACGACCCCGGCGATGGTGAGGCCGAGGCCGACCTGGGCGGCGTGCAGGCCCACGACCTGGGTGAAGAAGACCGCCGAACCCGTCAGGAACGTGCCCTCGGCGGTGGCGAACAGCAACGACTGCGTCGCCAGGCGCCGCGAGAGCGGCGTCGGCGGGACCAGTCGGCGGAGCGAGGTTCCGAGACGAGGCACGCGCCTATGGGACCAGGAACCACCCCCCGGGAT
>JAICSC010000321.1 GCA_025937085.1 Nocardioides sp. | reverse complement strand
TGCTGCGCGCCACCATCTGGGCGCGCTGGCTGCGTTGCCGCCGCTCGGAAGACACCCGGTATGCCGTCGCGACGGGCGCCTTGCCAGCACACCCATCTGGTGACGCTCGCGACGCCGCAAATCGGTGGATTCAGGCTGAGCCTCCCCCTCCGGAGCCCAGGCCGGCGCTACCCGACGCCCTCGCCGACCAAGGCGCCGAGCACAGCCCCGACCGCGGGGATCGACTCGACCCCGGGACGGTGGACCGCCCCGAGCCGGCGCGGCTCGACGCCGCTGACCCGGCGTACCTCCACCTCCGGGTGCCGGAACGCCTGGAGCGACGTGTCGGGCAGCAGGGCGATCCCGAGCCCGTGCGCCACGAGGTTCTGCACGACGACGTAGTCGTCGGTGACGTGGCGTACGTGCGGCTCGAACCCCGCCTCGCGACACGCCTGCAGGAGGTAGGCCCGACACCGGTCGCACCCCGCGATCCAGGTCTCGCCCGCGAGCCGGCCGAGCGCGAGGCCGCGGGTCCGGGCGCGGCGGTGGCCTGACGGCAACACGAGCATCAGGTCGTCGGTGCCGAGCGGATGCACCACCAGATCGGGCTCGGCGAGCTCCTGACCCTGGTGGGCGAACACCAAGGCCAGGTCCACCGAGCCGTCCTGCACCATAGCCAGCGCCTCAGGTGGCTCGGCCTCGGTGAGGTGTACGTCGAGCCCGGGGTGCCGTTCCCGCAGCGCCGACAGCCCCTGCGGCACCCGGGTGGCGGCACCCGAGGGATAGCAGGCCAGCCGGACGGTGCCGCGGCGTACCTGCGCCAGATCGTCCAGCTCCGCCCCGGCGACATGGAGCACGCTGGCCAGCGAGTCGGCGTGGCGGAGCAGCATCTCGCCCGCCTCGGTCAGAGTCACCCCACCCGCGCCCCGGAGCAGGAGCGGTGACCCGGCGGTGCGCTCCAGTGCCTGAAGGTGCTGGCTGACGGCCGGCTGCGTCCACCCGAGCTCCCGCGCGCCGGCGCTGATGGAGCCGGCGCGGGCCACCGTGCGGAAGATCAGTATCCGGCGAGGGTCCACAGCCCCAAAGTACCGCTTATGGCCAGTCGAACGAATCCGGGGATTCCTTGGAATGTCGCGAGCGGTCACCATGGAGGCATGAGGAAGATCGGCCTGATCGGCGGCATGAGCTGGCACTCGACCATGGAGTACTACCGCATCATCAACGAGGCGGTGAGCACCCAGCAAGGAGGGCACCACAGCGCCCGGATCGCGCTGGAGTCGGTCGACTTCGACGAGGTGCGAGCACTCCAGCTCGCCGAGGACTGGGACGGCGCCGGCCGTCTCCTGGGTGACGCCGGCCGGCGGCTGTCGACCTCCGGCGCCGACGTCGTACTCATCTGCACCAACCTCATGCACAAGGTCGCGCCGGCGGTCGAGGCCGCGATCGACGTGCCGCTGCTGCACATCGGGGATGCCGTCGCCGAGGAGGCGCACGCCCTCGGCGTCGACACCCTGGGGCTGCTCGGCGCCGACTGGGTGATGCGGGAGCGCTTCTACGCCGACCGCCTGGCCGGGCACGGCATCCGCACGCTGACGCCCGACGAGCCCGACCGCACGATCGTCGACCGGGTCGTGTTCGACGAGCTGACCCAGGGGGTCATCCGCGACGAGTCTCGCACGGCGTACGTCCGGATCATCGAGCAGCTGGCGGCGCGTGGCGCCCAGGCCGTGGTCCTGGCCTGTACCGAGATCGGCCTGCTCGTCGGGAGCGACGACTCACCGATCCCGGTGATCGACTCGGCCCACGCCCACGCCGCGGCCGCCGCACGGCTGGCCCTGGAGCCGGCACTCGCCGGCTGAGGGCTCCGGCAGACTGGCGCCATGCCGCCCGAGTCGCCCGAGTCGCCGGTGCCCCCCACGCACACCGCGGGCCGCGTGGCCGTGGTGGTCCTGGCCGCGGGCAGCGGCTCGCGGGTCGGTGCGGGGGTGAACAAGGTGCTGTTGCCGTTGGGCGGCGTCCCGGTGGTGGCGCGCTCGGTGCGTACGGCGTGCGCGGTGCCGGGCGTGCGGCGGGTCGTGCTCGTCGTCCGCGACGGCGACCAGGAAGCCGTCCGCGCGGCGGTGGAGCCGCACCTGGCCGGGGTCGGCGACGCCGGGGGCGATACCGGGGGCGATACCGGCCCGGAGGTGGCCATGGTCACCGGTGGCGCCACCCGACATTTGTCCGAGTGGGCCGCCCTGACCCTCCTCGCACCGATGATCGAGTCCGGCGAGGTCGACGTGGTGGCGATGCACGACGCCGCGCGACCGTTGGCCGGCGTACCGCTCTATGAGTCGGTGCTGGAGGCAGCGGCGCGGGTGGGCGGCGCCATCCCGGTCGCCCGTCTCCACGACCTGGTGTCCGAGGACGGGTCCGAGCTGCCCGGCGTACTGGTCGGCGTGCAGACGCCTCAGGCATTCCGCGCCGCGGACCTGTGGCAGGCCCATCGGGCGGCGGCGGCCGACGGGTTCGAGGCCACCGACACGGCCGGCATCCTGGCCGCCTACACCGAGCTCCGGGTGGCCGCGGTGGACTCCGACGAGACCAACCTCAAGCTGACCCTGGCCGAGGACTTCGAGATCGCGGAGGCCCTCGCGGACCCGCTCAGGGCCCAGTGAGTGCCTCCAGGCCGGGCAGGTCCGCGAGCGCGCGGACGCGACGGGCCGAGGTCGGGGCGTCGACCAGCGCCACCTCGTGGGCGCCCCGCAACAGGTGCAGCGCCTCTCGGAAGTCCGTGGGCAGCCAGTCGGCGAGGCCGGCGACGACCTCCGCCGGCAGCACCAGGGGCGAGGCGAGCTCGCGCAGCCCGTTCCGGTCGTACGTCGCGCCCACCACCGGACCGTCCGGGGTGTCGACGATCTCCTTCACCGTGTCGGTGACCGGGAGCACGCCGGCGACCACGACGCCGTCGGCGACCACACGGCGTACACAGGCAGCCAGGAAGTGCGACGGGGTCGTCGGACACAGCGCGTCGTGCCAGACCAGCGGCGCGCCCGCCTCGCGGACCGCCTCCCACGGCGTGGTCAGGTCGAGGAGGTGGATGCCGGCCTCCCCCATGGCCAAGGCCGCACATGCCACCAGCGGCTCGCCGTGGAGCAGCGCGAACGGCAGCGAGCCCCGGTCGCGCTCGACGACCACCCCCAGGGCGATCGGCGCGAGCTCGTCGTCCAGGGAGGTCACGGTCGTCCGCCCCACGTGGGGTCCTGGCCCCACCTCAGGCGGACGACCCTGACGGGCAAGGCGAAGGCCCCGCCCCCTGGAGCGGGGCGGGGCCTTCGTCGATCGGCTCTCACACCGAGTCAGGAGGCGAGGACCTCGTCGAGGATCGCCTCGGCCTTGTCCTCGTTGGTGTTCTCGGCCAGCGCCAGCTCGGAGACGAGGATCTGGCGGGCCTTGGCCAGCATCCGCTTCTCGCCGGCGGACAGGCCGCGGTCACGCTCGCGACGCCACAGGTCGCGCACGACCTCCGACACCTTCATCACGTCGCCGCTGTGCAGCTTCTCGAGGTTCGCCTTGTAGCGGCGGGACCAGTTGGTCGGCTCCTCGACATGCGCGGCGCGCAGGATGTCGAAGACCCGGTCGAGTCCGTCCTTGTCGACCACGTCGCGTACGCCGACGAGGTCGAGGTTGCAGGCCGGGACGCGGACCACGAGGTCCTGCTGAGCCACGATCCGAAGGACGAGGTACTGCTTGTCCTCACCCTTGATCTTCCGCATCTCGATGTCCTCGATGACAGCGGCCCCGTGATTGGGATACACAACCGTTTCGCCCACGGTGAAAGACATATTCTTCAGTACCACCCTTCTTAGGTGACCATTCTAACAGATGTACGTCGTTGCTCCCTCCTACGTCGTCGCAGGTCAGAGGCGGTTTCCGGGCTTGACAGATCGGTCTTCTATGTGCCTCCCGAAGTCAGCGCAGGGACCCTCGGGCTGGGTGCCCGTCCTGCTGGTGCGGACCGCGCACCCGCGCCAGGCCGTGCTGACCGCCGTCGGGCTCGCGGCCGCGGCGGGGGTCTCCGGACGGCCGCCCCGAGAGGTCGGTCTGGTCGCGG
>JAICSC010000423.1 GCA_025937085.1 Nocardioides sp. | reverse complement strand
GTCACGGGTGGCCTTCCAGCCGAGGCCGGGGTCGTGGACGTACAGGTGGAACGCGACGACGGTGAAGGTGCAGTCGAAGTCGGACAGCTCGTCGAACGCGCGGTCCAGGAGCGCGTCGTCCGCGACGTGCGCAACCGTCACATGCGGGTGGTAGGGGAACTCGAGGTGAAGGGCCAACGGCTCCCGCCGACAATCCTTGGCGAGCTGCTCGGTCATGGAGATGCCCTCGACGAGGTTCACGAACACCACCGGCGAGACCGGGCGGAACGTTCCCGAGCCGCGCAGGTGCACCTGGTACGCCGTACCGCCGGCCGCGACGGCCGCCAGATGTCGTTCCACCTCGCCCATCCGGTGCGGGTCCACCTCCATCGGCGGCACGAGGGTGATGTGCGTGGGAATCGTGGCCCCCTGGGTGTCCCCGTTGGACACACGGAACTGCTGGAGCCGGCTGCCCCACGGCTCCGGCACGGCCAGCGACACTCCGATGGTCGGCACCCGGCGCGCCCTCAGACCGGCCTGGGCCGAGCGGCGGCGAAGCCGACGCGCTGGAACACGTCGCGGAGCGTGGCCTCGGCGATCGCCGAGGCTCGCTCGCGACCGGCAGCGAGGATGTCCGAGAGGTGTTGCTGGTCGTCCAGCAGCTCGAGAGTGCGGTCGCGGAACGGCGTGACGAAGTCGACCACGAGGTCGGCCAGGTCCTTCTTGAGATCGCCGTAGCCACGACCTGCGTAGGCGTCCTCGAGGTCGCTGACCCCGCGACCGGTCAGCGCCGAGTAGATCGTGAGCAGGTTCGAGATCCCGGGCTTCCCGTCGGGGTCGAAGCGGATCTCCGTGCCCGAGTCGGTGACGGCGGAGCGGATCTTCTTGGCACTGACCGCAGGGTCGTCGAGGAGCTCGATGATCCCCGCCGGCGAGGAGGACGACTTCGACATCTTCGCCGTCGGGTCCTGCAGGTCGGTGATCTTGGCGGTCGACTTGAGGATGTAGGGCTCCGGAAGGCGGAAGGTCTTCTTGTAGCGATGGTTGAAGCGCTGGGCGAGGTCGCGGGTCAGCTCGAGGTGCTGGCGCTGGTCCTCGCCGACCGGAACGTAGTGCGGCCGGTACAGGAGGATGTCGGCCGCCTGCAGGATCGGGTAGGTGAAGAGCCCGACGCTGGCCGCCCCCTCCCCGCCCTTCGCCGACTTGTCCTTGAACTGGGTCATCCGACGGGCCTCGCCGAAACCGGTGAGGCACTGCAGCACCCAGCCGAGCTGGGCGTGCGCCGGCACCTGGCTCTGGACGAAGATCGCCGACCGCGCAGGGTCGATGCCCATCGCGACGAGCTGAGCGGCCGCCCGGAGCGTGCGCTCGCGTAGCAGCATCGGGTCGTGCTCGAGCGTGATCGCGTGCAGGTCCGCGATGAAGAAGAAGGGTTGGTACTCGCGCTGCAGGTCCACCCACTGGCGGGTGGCCCCCAGGTAGTTGCCGAAGTGGAACGAGTCGGAGGTCGGCTGGATGCCGGACAGGACCCGAGGCTTGGCGCCCGACGTCACGACGGGGACGGTCAGCTCCGGTGACGTGGTCACGCTGGGCATGTGCCGCATTGTGTCATCTGAGACGAGCAGCACGGCCCGCGGGACGAGCGCCGTGCGGGGGCTCGGCCAGGTCGAGCAAGCGAGCAGCCGAGCGTGAGGAACGAGCGTGCGGCGTCGCGAGCGCAGGTTGAGCGAGCGCACGACCGAGCTTGCGAGGTCGTGACCGCGAGACGAAACCCGGTGACGGTGCCTCCGGCCTGAACACGGACACGT
>JAICSC010000378.1 GCA_025937085.1 Nocardioides sp. | reverse complement strand
GGATGGTCGGCGTGAACGTGCCGATCCCGGTACCGGTGTCGTACTACTCCTTCGGCGGCTGGAAGGCGTCGCTGTTCGGAGACGCCCACATGTACGGCCCCGAGGGCATCGCGTTCTACACGCGTGGGAAGGTCGTCACGTCGCGGTGGCCCGACCCGGCCACCTCGACGATCGACCTCGGCTTCCCCACCCACCGATGACACAGCCACCGATGACACAGCCACCGCCGAGCGGAGGAGACCCCAGATGACACCGACGTACGACGGCCCGCTGGCGGGCATCCCCACCGACGAGGAGACGGTGCGCGCTCTCGACCGCGCGCACGTCTTCCACTCCTGGTCGGCGCAGGCGCTGATCGACCCGCTGCCGATCGCGAGCGCGGTCGGCTCCCGGTTCACCGACTACGCCGGGAACTCCTACCTCGACTTCTCCAGCCAGCTGGTCAACGTCAACATCGGCTACCAGCACCCGAAGCTGGTCAAGGCGATCGCCGACTACGCCCAGTCGATGACCACGATCCAGCCGTCGTTCGCCAACGACGCGCGTTCCGAGGCGGCGCGGCTGATCGCCGAGGCTGCCCCCGCGGGGCTGAGCCGGGTGTTCTTCACCAACGGCGGCGCGGAGGCGACCGAGAACGCGATGCGGATGGCGCGCCTGCAAACCGGCCGGCACAAGGTGCTCGCGGCGTACCGCTCCTACCACGGCGCGACCGCAGGCGCGATCACGATGACCGGCGACCCGCGCCGCTGGCCCAACGAGCCGTTGATCGGCGGGGTCGTCCACTACTTCGGGCCCTACCTCTACCGCTCGGCGTTCCACGCGACGACCGAGGAGGAGGAGTGCGACCGAGCGCTGGCCCATTTGCGCGACCTGATCACGTTCGAGGGTCCGTCGACGGTCGCGGCGATCATCCTCGAGACGATCGTCGGCACGAACGGCGTCCTGGTGCCGCCGTCCGGCTACCTGGCGGGTGTCCGCGAGATCTGCGACGAGTTCGGGCTGGTGATGATCGCCGACGAGGTGATGTCGGGCTTCGGCCGGGCCGGTGAGTGGTTCGCGATCCAGCGCTGGGACGTCGTGCCCGACCTGATCACGTTCGCCAAGGGCGTCAACTCCGGCTACGTCCCGCTCGGCGGGGTCCTCATCAACGACGCGATCAACGCCACCTTCCAGGAGCGGGTCTACCCGGGCGGCCTCACCTACAGCGGCCACCCGCTCGCCTGCGCCAGCGCGGTCGCGTCGATCGAGATCTTCAAGGAGGAGGGGATCGTCGAGCACGCGCGTGACATGGGGGCGCGGGTGATCGGTCCCGAGCTCGGGAGGATCGCCGAGAACCACCCTTCCGTCGGCGAGGTGCGCGGCCTCGGGATGTTCTGGGCCGTGGAGCTGGTGCGCGACCGGGCTACCCACGAGCCGCTTGTGCCCTTCAACGCCGCCGGCGCCGACGCCAAGCCGATGGGCGAGCTGGCCGCCGCGTGCAAGGAGCGCGGGCTCTGGCCGTTCACCCACTTCAACCGGGTGCACGTCGTCCCGCCCTGTACGACGACCGAGGACGAGCTGCGCGAGGGCCTGGCTGTCCTCGACGAGGCGCTCAAGGTCGCCGACCAGTACTACACGGGCAGCTGACCCGATCCGCCCGCATTCGCAGCGTCGCGGTGCGAACATGTCGGGGTGTCTGACCAGCTCGGGAGTACGCCGGAGACGGGAGTCGCCCTGCGGGTGAGCTTCACCCGAGCGATGTTCGCCCCGGTGGTGCCGGCTGGCGTCCTGCTCGTCGCGGTGCTGCTCGGCCTTGACCCCGGCATGGTCGTGCTCCTGCTCCTGGCCCTGCTCGTGGTGCTCGGGATCTCATGTCTGACCGCCTTTGCGCCGGACGTGGTCGTGCAGGATGACCTCCTGAGCGTGGTCGGCCGGGGGCGGCAGGTCGCCAAAGGCCCGGGAGGGTGCGTCGACCTGACCCGTCTGGAGCGAGCCCGGTCCGTCTCGTACCACGGCGGTCTGACCTCCGAGCGCGGGTTGTTCCTGTTCCGGACACAGCTGTTGCTCGAGGACAGCTCGGGCGGACGGGCGATGTTCGGCACCTGGGGCTGGTCGCCGAAGGGGCCACTGCAAGAAGTGCTCCGAAGGGCGGTGGCCACCTCTCACGCCCGGATGGACCCGATGACCTGGTGGCGGCTCGGGTTCCGCAACGACCAGGGGGCTCGGATCAGCCCGCTGCGTCGCATCCTGTGACCCCTTCCCTCCGTCCGGCCTGTGAGAAGGTCCCCTCGTGATCGTGGTCAACCGGTTCCGGGTGCCTGAGAACGAGCAGGCGGCGTTCCGGGACGACCTCGAGCGGACTCGCCAAGCCCTCGCCGCTCAGGTCGGCTACCTGCGTGGCAGCATCGGCCGCAACGTCGACGACCCGGAGCTGTGGGTCCTCACCACCGAGTGGGAAGGCCCCGGCGCCTACCGCCGCGCGCTCTCGGCGTACGACGTGAAGCTGGCCGCCGTGCCGACCCTGAGCCGGGCGATCGACGAGCCGAGCGCCTACGAGACGGTCGAGCCCGGCACCGAGTTGAACCGGCCCCAGGCCAGGTCGTTAGGCTGAAGTCTCCGATCTGACCGACAGCCAGCCGGCCGACCCCAGGAGCAGCCCTCGTGGCCAAGCCACCCCCCAGCACCCTCGACAACGTCGTCTCCCTCTGCAAGCGCCGCGGCTTCGTCTTCCCGTCGGGAGAGATCTACGGCGGCACCCGCTCGGCCTGGGACTACGGCCCGCTCGGCGTGGAGCTGAAGG
>JAICSC010000073.1 GCA_025937085.1 Nocardioides sp. | reverse complement strand
GTAGCGGCTCGGCGCCACCGAAGCCCGCGCCGGCGGCGGCCCGTTCCGCCGGGCCGCCGACTGCTACCCGTACGACTCCGAGAAGTGACCCCAGTGAAGCGACTCCAGCGAAGCGACCCGTAGAAGCGACCCGTAGAAGCGACCCAGAGGTGACCTGGTGACCGACCCGATCCTGTCCGCCCGGCAGCTCAACAAGAGCTTCGGGCCTGTGCACGTGCTGCACGACGTCGACTTCGACGTCTATCCCGGCGAGGTCACCGCTCTGGTCGGTGACAACGGCGCCGGCAAGTCCACGTTGGTGAAGTGCTTCGCCGGCATCAACTCGATCGACTCCGGCGAGATCCGGTTCGAGGGTTCGCCCGTGACGATCCACGACCCGCGGGCCGCTACCGCGCTCGGCATCGAGTTCGTCTACCAGGACCTCGCGCTGGCCGACAACCTCGACATCACCCAGAACATGTTCCTGGGCCGCGAGATCACCAACGCCCGCGCGTTCCTCTCCGACGGCGAGATGGAGAAGCAGGCGCGACAGACGCTGGCCAGCCTCTCGGTCCGCACCGTCTCGTCGGTGCGACAGCTGGTCGCCAACCTCTCCGGCGGCCAGCGTCAGACCGTGGCGATCGCCAAGGCCGTGCTCTGGAACAGCAAGGTCGTCTTCCTCGACGAGCCGACCGCCGCCCTCGGCGTCGCGCAGACCCGTCAGGTGCTCGACCTGGTCCGCCGCCTCGCCGACCAGGGCCGCGGGGTCGTGCTGATCTCCCACAACATGAACGACGTGATGGAGGTGGCCGACCGGGTGGCGGCCCTGTACCTCGGCCGGATCGCGGCCGTGGTCAAGAAGTCCGAGAGCAGCACGACCCAGATCGTCGAGCTGATCACGTCCGGTCGTAGCGGCAACGTCGGGCTCGCCGCAGCCACCGCCGATGAGAGCATCTGAGGAGGCGGAGATGTCCACCAACGTTCCCGAGACCAACGTCTCCGCCGGGAAGCTCCCCACCGACGACGGCGCGGGTGGCTTCTCCCTCGACGTCGAGGAGCGCTCCATCCCTGACGCCGTCCGCGGCTGGTGGGGCAAGCTGCGCAGCGGCGATCCCGGCGTCCTGCCCTCACTGCTCGGGCTCGTCGTGCTGGGCATCCTGTTCAGCCAGCTCAGCGGGGCGTTCCTCACCAAGGCGAACCTCGGCAACATCCCCGGCCAGGGCGCCTTCATCGCGGTGATCGGTCTCGGCCTGGTTTTCGTCCTCCTGCTGGGCGAGATCGACCTGTCAGCCGGCACCGCCGGCGGCACCTGTGGCGCGATCGCCGCCGTCGCCGTCTCCTCGGGCAAGCTCCACGACGGGCTCCCGGGGCTCATGTACTGGTGCGTGGTGATCGGCCTGCTGCTGGCCGTCGGACTCGCTGTCTGGCTGAAGGCCTGGTCGGCCGCCGTGGTCGTCGCACTCGGCGACGTGCTCATCCTCACCAACCTGACCCAGCACCTCCTGCTCGGGCTGCTGGCCGCGATCTGCATCGGTGCCGCGATCGGCGTCCTGAACGGCTGGCTGGTCGCCAAGGTCGGCATCCCCAGCTTCGTGGTCACTCTCGCGCTGTTCCTGGCCTGGGGAGGCGTGACGCAGTTCGCGCTCAAGGGTCAGCCGATCGGCACGTCCCGCTACAACTTCTGGTACAAGCTCACCTACGGCAACCTCAGCGTGGCTCAGAGCTGGGCGTTCACGATCATCCTGGTCGGTGGGTACGTCGCGATCTCGCTGCTCGGGTCACTCCGGGCCAGTCGCCGCGGTCTGTCGCACGACAGCCTGAGCCTGGTGGCTGCCCGCTGCGGAGGGGTGGCCCTGGTCGGCATCGTGCTCACCGCGCTGGCCTGCCAGGACCGTGGTCTGGGCTCCAGCATCAAGAAGGGCATCCCGACCCCGGCGGTGGTCGTGCTGCTGCTGATGATCGTGTCTGCGTTCGCGCTGACCCGCACGACCTGGGGGCGACACCTCTACGCGGCCGGCGGGAACGCCGAGGCGGCGCGCCGCGCCGGCATCGACGTGGTGCACATCAAGGTGACCGCGTTCGTGCTGTGCTCGGCGTTCGGTGCGCTGGGCGGGATCATGCTCGCGTCGTACCAGTCCTCGGCCTCGCTCGACCTCGGCGCCGGCAATGTCTTGTTGTTCGCGGTGGCGGCGGCCGTCATCGGCGGTACGTCGCTGTTCGGTGGCCGAGGCCGGCCGCGCGACGCCGTGATCGGGGCCGTGGTGATCGCGATGATCCCCAACGGGCTGCAGCTCAACCGGACGCTCGGAGCCGAGCCGCAGTGGCAGTCGGTGATCACCGGGGTCGTGCTGCTGCTGGCGGCGGCGATCGACGCGGTCTCGCGTCGACGGGCGGCGAGGTCCTGATCCCACCGTGCGGGTACGACGAGGCGCGGGCGCGGTGCGCCCGGACGACATCAGGCAGCACAACCTGTCGCTGCTGCTCGGGCACGTGCATCGCGACGGGGCCCTGACCCGCGCCGAGCTCACCCAGCGCCTCCACCTGAGCCGCTCCACGGTCGGCGCCCTGGTCAACGACCTCGCCCAGCTCGGACTGGTCGAGGAGATGGTGCCGAGTGGTGGCGCACGCGTCGGACGTCCCTCCCATGTGGTCGCGCCGCACGCTGCCGGGCCGTACGCCGTCGGCGTCGACGTCGACATCGCCCACGTGACCGTGGCGGCGATCACGCTCGGCGGCACCATCGCCGCCCGAGAGGTAATCCCGACCGACCACGTGGTCGAGCCGGACGGGCTGGTCCGGCTCGTCCTCGACGCCCTCCCCGGACTGTGCGCAGCCGGCGCGTCGTCCGGCCGGATGTGCGGGGTGGGGGTGAGCGTCCCCGGCACCGTCGACATCACCACCGGACGGATCGGCGTGGCCCCCAACCTCGGCTGGGAGGACGTCCCGTTGGGCCGGATGCTGCAGGATGCGCTGCCACCCGAGGTTCCCGCCGTGGTCGGCAACGACGCGGACCTGTCGCTCCTGGCCGAGCACCAGCGGGGCAACGCCCGCGACTGTGACGACGTGGTGTTCCTGATCGGACGGATCGGTGTCGGCGCCGGCATCATCATCAACGGCGTGCCGGTCCGGGGTCGCGACGGTCACGCCGGCGAGATCGGCCACAACGTCCTCGACCCCTCCGGGCCCCTGTGCCACTGCGGCCAGCACGGCTGTATCGAGACGTTCCTCGGTGAGAGTGCACTCCTCGAGCTGGCCGGGAGGCGCGGCCCGCGCACCGACGCCAACGTCGCCGACCTGTTCGTCGACGCCCGCCACGGGGACCCGGCCGCCCTCGCGGCGGTGCGCCCCGCCGCCGAGACGCTGGGCCGCACGATCGCCAACCTGCTGAACACCCTCAACCCCGAGCGGGTCATCCTCGGCGGGTCGATGGGCGAGGTGCTCGAGCTCGCCCGGCCCGAGGTCGAGGAGGCCGTGGCACGCTACACGTTCGGGGACGCCGGGCCGGGCGTCGCCCTCGCGCTTCCGGCCTTCGGCCCGGACTCCGCGCTGGTCGGCGCGGGCGAGGTGGCCTTCACGGCCCTCCTGGCCGACCCCCACTGACGTTCACGAGACTCAACGCAGGACGAAGTCGGCGGTGGTCGTGGCGCCGGCGTGGACCGTCACCTTCCGCGTCCCCCGGAGGCCGTGGCCCCTGGCCGACAGCTCGGCGTAGTGGCCCTGCGGCACACCCCGGAGCGTGTACTCCCCGTTGGCGTCGGTGACCACCGCCGGGTTCACCGGACCCGACCCCTGGAACGCCAGCGCGACCGTGACGCCCGACAGTGTCCGATGTGAGCGGTCCGTGACGATGCCGTGGATCGTGCCCGTGCCGATCCTCGCGGGCGGCATCGCGAAGCCGGCCGCCGGTGCGGCGTCGTTGCCGCCGAACGAGCCGGCGTTGAACCCCATCCCGCGACGGGCGAAGACCCGCCAGATCGCCCGGCGGTGCTTGCCGTGGAACACCGCGTTGTCGGCGATCAGGACGGCGTTGCGCATGTCGAGGAACGACGGGTTGTACGGCGCGAGCTCCATCGCCCGGGTCACCAACGACTCGGAGCGGCGCGAGCCCAGCCTGCGGCGCAGGTCCCACAGGGTCTGGGCCCAGATCTCGCCGTCCCCGTGCACCTCCGGTGTGCCCACCACGCGGCCGTAGTCGGCGTACGTGTAGCCACCACGGTGGTGGGTCGCGCCCCCGGTGCACAGCCGGGCCCTCTGTCCGACCCGGCAGTCGATCGGCTCGGTGCGGTCGAAGTCGACACCCCTGCCGTCGTACACGAACAGCCGCACGTCCGCCCGCCTGGCCCGATCGCGCTGGAAGTGCCTCTTGACGAGGTAGTCCATCGCGTACCAGTCGCTCCAGGCCTCACCCATGGCGCCGGCCTGAACGCCGCCCAGGGTGCTGCGGCCGTGCACGTCGACGATCAGCCGGTTCGACAGGCCGTGGGTGTACTCGTGGTAGACGGTGTCGGCCTCGTCGCCGACGTTGGTCGGCGAGAACGGGTCGCCGCGCGGGTACGACGTGTGCGGCTCGTGCTGCAGGTACATCTGCATCGTCGGTCGGCGGCCGTCCGGGGGCGTCGACATGTTGGCGTTGTCGATGTGGCCGGCGTCCGGAAGCCCCTTCAACCCTTCGATCCGCAGGCCGGTGTCCGCCCCGTCGTCGGTCTGGGTGATCACCGGGTCGCCGGCCTTGCCCTTCTTCGAGTGGTTCCTCAGCTGGAAGTTGCCGGCGGCCTCGGTGAAGCCGATCGGCGCCCTCATCAGGTGGTCGTGCCAGTTGTTGACGAAGTAGAAGACCTGGGTGGCGTTCTGGGCCCGGTTGACGCGCCAGGAGTACGGCCGGTCCGGGTTCCAGGAGCACGGCCAGGGCTTGCCGCAGAACGACCTGGCGAAGTGAGGGTGGAAGGGCCTGAGCCGGTAGCCCCACGAGTGGCCCCTCAGAGGATGTACCTCCTCGGACCGACCGGCGCGGTCGTTGTCGTTCACGTCGGAGTACGCGTGGGCGTTGTTGCCGCGCAGGGTGTGGGCGCGAGGCCCGAGCCAGTGGCGCCTGGTGAGGTCGATCCTGACCTGGTGGCCACCGCGACGGGCACCCGGGAAGAACCGGTACACCCGGGCGGTGCTGTGCTCGTACTGGGTGAGGGGCGTGCGGAGGAGCACCTCGCCCGTGACTGCGTCGATCACGGTCGTCGCCGGCGTCACCGAGGACGTCACGACGGTCTCCCAGGCCGGGCGGAGCCCGCCGCTGGTGGCGAGGACGACCCTTCGGGCCGTGTCGGCTCCGGTGTCGGCGCCCGCGACCTCGGGGCCTCGGGTGGCGGCCAATGCCTGGGCCGGAGTGGTGATCGTGAGAGCCGAGGCGGGCGGGAACGCCGGGGATGCGGTGGCGGCCCGGCTGATCGGCATTCCCCCGACGGTCAGGAGGTGGCCCGACCGGGTCACCGACGCAGTCAGGCCGTTGCGGGCGACGCTGGTGCCGTGGACCCGCTGGGTGAAGTAGAGGTGGCGCGTGCCGGTGATGTCGGTGTAGTTGCGCGCGAGGTGGAACGTCCTCAGGTCGCGCCGCGCGAGGCCGAGTTCGGCATGGTGCCGGCGGACATATCCCAGTGCCACGTGCCTGGCGGATCTCGAGCTGCGGCGGGTCAGGTAGCCGTCCAGGTTGCCTTGGAAGCGCACCGTGCCGGTGGTGCCGCTGATGTCGGTGACGATGCCGGCGGGATGACCGGCGCGGAACACCCTGGCCGCCCGCTCTCGGGCCACCTGTCCGGCGATCCGGAGCGCCTTCGTCCGAGCTGTCACGCCCTGGCTGGTGACGTCGACGTATCCGGAGACAGACCCGGCGTCGCGGACGCTGGGAACACCGAGCCTGTCGAGCGACGCGCGCGGAGAGGGGTGCGCCGCGACACCGCTGCCTTGACCCGTTCCGGCGTACGACGTGCCGGCGGCGAACCCTGCGACGGCCAGCGACGTGACCATCACGAGGACGATCCCGGCACGGCGAGGCCCGGGCGTGAGGTGGTGGGTCATGCTGCTCCCTGTCGGGGCCGCCCGATGACGGCCGCGTTCACTCTCCCCTGGCGGGGGAGACGGGGCAAGGCCAGGCCCGGTCTCGAACCAGTCACGACCCGACGCCCTAGCATCGACCACGTGACCACCCCTCAGGTTCCCGACGACACCGTCACCCTCGCCCAGGGCACCCGGATGCCGCTGCTCGGCTTCGGCACCTGGCAGATCAAGGGCGAGGACGCGGTGCGTGCGACGCGGGTCGCCCTCGAGAGCGGCTACCGCCACCTCGACACCGCGACCGTGTACCGCAACGAGGGAGAGGTCGGGCGCGGCCTGGCGGACAGCGGCGTACCCCGCGATGACGTGTTCGTCACGACCAAGTGCCCGGGCGACCACGGCGGTCGGGGTCTGGAGACCCTGCGTCGCAGCCTCGACCTCCTCGGGACCGATCACGTGGACCTCTGGCTCATCCACTGGCCCGCGGAGGGCCGGGCGAACACGGACCTCTGGCGCGAGCTCGTCGAGGCCCGGGAGGTCGGGCTGGCGAAGGAGATCGGGGTGAGCAACTTCGACGCCGCGATGGTGGACGCGGTCACGGACGCCACGGACGTCCGCCCCGCCGTCAACCAGATCGAGTGGAGCCCGCTGCTGTACGACGCGGGGACGGTGGCCGAGCACCGCGAGCGGGACGTCGTCCTCGAGGGGTACAGCGCCCTGCGCGGCGGGACGCTCACCGACCCGACGATCCGCGAGATCGCGGACCGGCTCGGACGCACGCCGGCCCAGGTGATTATCCGCTGGCACGTGCAGCACCGGTTCGTGGTGATTCCGAAGTCGGTCGACCCCGACCGGATCCGCGCCAACGCCCAGGTCGCGGACTTCGAGCTGTCCGACGACGACATGGCCGCCATGGACGCCCTCGGCCACGCCTGAGAATCCGGGCTGGCAGGGGGCTGGGACTCGGGGCTGAGACTCCGGGCTGGTGATCCGGGCGGCCCGTCAGCTCACCTCGAGCTGGCACCACACCGTCATCCCGACCGAGTCGAGCTCCGAGCCCCACCTCGAGGAGAGCGCGTCCACGATCTGCAGACCGCGCCCGTGCACGGCCAGGGGGTCCGACGCCGACCGCTCGGCATGACCGGTCGACGTGCCCCGGTCACGGACGGTCGCGGTCAGGACGCCGTGCTGCAGCACCACCCGTACCTCACACCCTGCCGCGCTGTGGATGATCGCGTTGGTGACCAGCTCGCTCACACACAGGACGGCGGTGTCCATGAAGTCACCGTCGATGCCCCAGCGCGACAGCGTGCGCCGTACGAACTGGCGGGCCGGAGCGACCCCGCGAGGCTCCGCCGCGACGAGATGGGTGGCCACGCGCGCTCCGTCCGGGAAGGGTTCCTCGGCCAGTGAACGGCTCTCGAAGGTGCCTCCGGGTCGACTCCGGCGAAGGTCGTGCCCCAGGCGCTCCCCGAGCCGCCGCAGCGCGGCCAGCTGGGCCTCGTCGAACGGCTGGTCGGTCCCGAAGAACAGGGCGAACCCGCCCAGGACCCGGCCGTCGGCCGAGAGGGGAACCGACGCGATGGCCCGCATCTCCTGGTTCTGGCGACCGACGAAGTCCGGGAAGCGGCCGGCGAGCTCCACCAGCGAACCGGCGACCAGCCGCCCGGTGCGTACCGCGATGTTGAGCGGGATGTCCTCGTAGCCGTCGACCGCGCACCAGTCGACCCGGTCCGCGTTGTCGCGGTCGCTCGCGGCGAACAGCAGGCGGCGGCCGCCGCCCTCGGCCAGGGCCAGGCCGGCGCGCAGGACCCCGGGCACTCCGACGAGCACCTCGATGGCCCCACGGAACCAGGTGTCCGTCGTCCCGGGCCTACCTTCGGCCGCGTGACTCACGCCGCGAGGATATGCCTCGGACCACGCCGACGGGACCGCGTTTCGGGACATCGCCGGATTCGACGGTCCCGATCGACCGCCGGCGTCCGGGATCCCTGGGCAACGCATGATCCTGGGACGTCATGTGCGCAGGCTTCCCCGGTGTGATCATGTGGCATGCCTTGTGAGGGGCACTTCGACGGAGGCGTGGAGCTGGCGTTCCTCGACGCCTTCTCCCAGCCGGCGCTGGTGACCGGCGACGACGCTCGACTCGTGCACGTGAACCCGGCCGCCGAGCGGTTGCTGGGCGTGCGTCGCGAGGTCCTGCTCGGCCGTCGACTGCCCGAGGCGGCGTTCACCGAGGAGCACCAGGACGCCTTCCGGGAGGTGTCCGAGCAGGTGCTGACGGGGGGCTCCTGGCTGGGCGAGCTCGACGCCGTACGGGGGGACGGCTCCACGGTGCACGTCGAGATCACCTGTGCCGCGGTACGCCGTGGCGGCGCGGTGGTCGGGCTGATCTGCGCGATGTCCGAGTCCGGCACGACGGCCGATCGAGGCCGCTCCGCGCAACGGCTCGCCGACCGGATCACGGGGCTCGCCCGCGTCGACGCGGAGCTCGCCGTCGCGGAGGACGTCGAGACTGTGACCAAGGTCGTCATCTCCGAGGCGGCCGACGTCGTCGGCGCCACGGTCGGGTCGCTCTCGTTGCTGGTCGACCCGGACACCCTCGCTCTCGCCGGGCTGCGCGGCGGGGTCGCGGGCGCCTCGTCACGGTGGACCCGCTTCTCGGTGCACGACCGGACGCCGGCCGGCGACGTGGTCCGCACGGGCGAGACGATCGTGATGATCGGGCGCGAGGCGATCCAGGAGCGCTACCCGGACCTGGAGCGTGCCGCCGAGGGAGAACGGTCGATGATCGCGCTGCCGCTGCGTGTCGCGGGCCGCACCATCGGCGTGGTCACGTGGTCCTTCCCGGGCCGGCGGCGGATCGACCTGGCCGAGATGGAGTTCTACGGCGTACTCGCCGCGTCCTGTGCGCAAGCCATCGAGCGGATCCGCGCCCAGGCGGAGTCGGCGCGACAGGCGGCGCGGGTGCAGTTCCTGGCAGATGCGACGAGCAAGCTGTCCGAGAGCCTGGACTACCAGCGCACGCTGGTCGAGGTGGCCCGGATGGCTGTACCGGACTTCGCCGACTGGTGTGCCATCGACCTGGTCGAGGACGACCGTCTTCACCGCCTGGCGGTCGAGCACGTCGACCCGGAGAAGGTGGCACTCGCGGTCGACCTCGAGGGGCGGTACCCGTCACGGCGTGACGCCCGAGGTGGCGTCTGGACGGTCGTGCGCACCGGAGAACCCTTGCTGGTGCCCGAGGTCACCGAGGAGATGATCGCCGGGTCGGCCCGCGACGAGGAGCATCTGCGGGTGCTGCGCGAGCTCCAGCTCCGGAGCGTGCTGATGGTCCCGCTCAGCGCCCGCGGTGCCGTGCATGGCGTGATGTCCTGGGTGATGGCGGACTCCGACCGACGCTACGACGCCGGCGATCTGTCCTTCGCCGCCGACCTCGGCCGCCGGGCGGCCATCGCCATCGACAACAGCCGGTTGCACACCGAGACGCTCGAGGCCGCGGTCCGGCTCCAGCATGCGGTGCTCCCGGTGCTGCCGGCCGAGTTCCCGGGCTGGGAGCTCGGGTCGACCTTCAGCCCCTCCGGCGACGCAGAGGTGGGCGGTGACTTCTTCGACGTGATCCCCTTGCCCGGAGGCCGGCTCGTGCTGTTCGTGGGCGACGTCATGGGCCGCGGCGCCGGTGCGGCCGCCGGCATGGCGCAGATGCGAGCGGCCATCCGGGCCTACGTGGCCGTCGACCCCGACCCGGAGGTCGTGCTGAACCGGCTCGACCGGCTGTTCGTCACCTATGACCTCGGCCGGCTCGTCACCATGATCTACATCCTGGTCGACCCGGAGCACGACGAGGCGGCGATGCTCAACGCAGGACACCCGCCGCCGGTGGTGCTGCGCCGCGACGGGACGGTCGATCAGCTCCGGTCGACCGGTGACGCACCGCTCGGCATCCAGCCCGGCGCGCGGCGGCTCGTGGAGTTCCCGCTCGCGGTCGGAGACCTCCTGCTCGCCTTCACCGACGGCCTGATCGAGCGCCGGGACGAGGACATCGACGCCGGGCAACGGCGGCTCCTCGATGCCGTGCCCGGGCTCGCGAGCGGCGACCTGTCCGCGCAGCTCGACCGGCTCGTCGAGGACCTGCGCGACCGCACGCGCAGCGACGACGTGGCCGCCGTCGCCGTACGCCGGCGGGAGTGAGGCCAGGCTGAACCCGAGCTGGACCGCGCCGGGCGTGATCGGACCGGCCGGCGTGGGCTACGGATGAGGGACCCGAGCCCGGGGGGCATGAGACGCCCCGCCAGGCACGGGGGAAACTTGGCGGGGCGCACACCGGTCGAGCATTCGGGGGGATCGCAACCGATGTCACAGGGCGGCCTACCCGGTGCAGAGCGCTCCCAAACCTCTCGACCTGCCCATTTTGCGATCCCACCTTGCGAGCCCACCTTGCGAGGACCTTTTCGGTGACCGGGCCGGGCCGCCCGGCTACCAGCCGCGCTCGCGCCACGCGTCGAGGTGGGGCCGCTCCACACCCAGAGTTCCGTCGTTGCCGTGACCGGGGTAGAACCAGGTCTCATCGGGCAGGGCGTCGAAGAGCCTGGTGGAGACGTCGTCGATCAGCTGCCGGAACCGGTCCGAGTCCCCCTGGGTGTTCCCGACCCCGCCGGGGAAGAGCGAGTCGCCGGTGAACAGGTGCGGTCGGCCCGTGCCGTCGTCGTACAGCAGGCAGATCGACCCCGGGGTGTGCCCGGCGACCGGGATGACCGCGAGGGCGCAGGTGCCGACGGGGATGCGGTCACCCTCGCCCACCCGCTGGTCGACGGCGACCCCGGTCTGCTCGGTGATCGCGTCCGCGTCAGGCTCGCCGGCGATCACGGTCGCGCCCGTGGCCTGGACCACCTCGGCGAGCGCGCGGTGGTGGTCCCAGTGCTGGTGGGTGGTCACGACGGCGGTCAGTCCCCCGTCGCCGACCAGCTCGAGGAGCCGGGGACCCTCGTCGGCGGCATCGATCAGCACCTGGTCTCCCGTGTCGGCGCACCGCAGCAGGTAGCAGTTGTTGGACATCTGCGGGTCCACGGCCACCTTGGTGATCTGGAGGGAGCCCGCCGTCCGGGTCTGCGCCTCATCCCCGGGAGAGACCTCACCGGTGTAGTCGCTGGTGTGCTCGCTCATGCTCACCATCCCTCGATCACGGGAAGCTCGCCGTGCGAGCAGGAGAGGGTGTCGGGTGCGGGCCGGCCGGTCAACCACCAGCCGAGGTCGCCCGCTGGACCGGTGACCACGGGGACCGGGTACTCCGACTCGCCGGACCCGAAGACCCAGGTGCGCTTCGAGTCCAGGGGTCTGACCTCGAACGGGCGCTCTCCGTCCACGCGCTTGTCCATCGCGTCGAGCAGGTGCTCGCCGAACTCCGGGTCCCAGTCCGACGTCGTGTAGCCGGCGCCCAGGTCGACGTGGTGGATCTCGATCTCGCGAAGCCGCATCCCGGGGAAGGCACTCGCCCGGATCGAGCGGCCACCCGGCGTCCGCTCGACCCGCACCTCCCGGCGATCGTCGGGCAGCGAGTCGATCGCCTCCTGCAGGAGGGTCGTGCCCGCCAGCAGTCGGCCGCGGATCTCGGCCGGCTCGGCCTTCGCGAGGTCCTCGATGTCGGAGTCGCGCTTCTCGTCGGAGTCGTACATGGTGCGCGGCTCCAGGGCATCCCTGTCCGAGCCGTCCGCCACGACGGCGCGCAGGCCCCGGGCCATGCCCTCGGCGTTCAGGGCGAGGTGTGCGACCACGTGTGCTCGCGACCAGCGGGGGAGGAGCGACGGCACGGACCAGTCGTCGCCGTGGAAGCTGTCGACGGTGCGGATCAGGCGGGTCGACGGGCCGCTGAGCAGGTCCGACGAGACCTCGCGGTCGGTGGTGCGGTGATCGGGCATGCACCCATCCAACACCACCGTTCCCGCTGGGCGGACGCCAGAGGAGTGCCGCAAAAGGGGTGAGGTGGGCGTTGGCGGCACTGCATAGGATCGAGGACTGTCGGTGGGCCGTGTCAGGCTTGCGCCGGCAGCGGTGACCGGCGAACATGTGTTCGAATGTCCGGCCGAATGCCCTGCCGATTCGCATGACCAGCCGGCGCATGACCAGCCGGCGCATGACCAGACGACCAGCCCGAGGACAGTAGTGGCCGACCAGCTCATCATCCGTGGTGCCCGCGAGCACAACCTCAAGGACATCTCGCTCGACCTGCCGCGAGACTCCCTCATCGTCTTCACTGGTCTGTCCGGGTCGGGGAAGTCCAGCCTGGCGTTCGACACGATCTTCGCCGAGGGCCAGCGTCGCTACGTCGAGTCGCTGTCGGCGTACGCGCGGCAGTTCCTGGGACAGATGGACAAGCCGGACGTCGACTTCATCGAGGGCCTCTCGCCCGCGGTCAGCATCGACCAGAAGTCCACGTCTAAGAACCCCCGGTCGACCGTCGGCACCATC
>JAICSC010000124.1 GCA_025937085.1 Nocardioides sp. | reverse complement strand
TGGGCCTCTTGTGGACAGTGGTGACGATGTGACTCCTGATGTCTCGAGGTCTTCCCCATGTCACGCGTGCGCTGGATCAGCCTGTCCGCCCTCGTCCTGCTCCTGTCCCTGCTCCCGTTCCTTCCTCGCGACGGCGGCGACGGCGGCGCTGTGCGCACCACCTCGGAGGCCACCACGCCGGGCGCGCTGACGGCCGGTTACGGACGGGTCACCCCGGCGTACCGGAGGACGATCGCCCACGTCGTGGACGCCGACCGCACCTCCCCCCGCCTGGCGCCGGGTGCCTCCGCCCGGACCCTGGTCGACGACCTCGTGCGGTGCGCGACCTTCGAGGGGCAGCGCTACTGCCTCGGCACCGGCTGGACCGATCGGACCCAGGCGCAGGTCCGGGCCGGCACCCTCAGGATGCTCGCCCGGCCGGCGGCCCGCCGGAGCGCTGCGACGAGCACCGGTGACCTCTCGACGTACGACGCGATCCGTCACGCGGCGCGGATGTCACCCGCCGCGCGCGCGGAGGCCGAGCGCGCCGAGCTGACCCAGGCCGCGCGGTCCGTGGCGAAGGTCTGGCTGCTCCGCCACCAGATCCAGGGAGTTCCCCTTCCGCACGGGTTCTTCGCCCGCCATCCCGAGGTACGCCGGAGCCCGGCAGCCGTCGGCCGCACCACGTCCACCAACATCGACTCCGCGCCGGACTCCGGAGCCCGGCGTACCAAGCACTGGCGCGACTACCCGCGCAAGGGCACCGTGCTCGACCCCGCCGACGTCACCCAGCAGCACCGCACCTACTGGTGCGGCCCGACCACGATGCAGATGATCGCGTGGGGCTGGCACCACAAGCGGCGTTCCCAGCAGCACTGGGCGAACCGGCTCGGCACGACCACCAGCGGCACCGCGATCACCTCGATGGTGCAGGTGGTGAACGCGGCCACCGGCTACGACCGGCAGTCGTACGCCGGGCCGTACATCACCCTCGACATCGGCGACTGGTCGTTCAACCAGTGGAAGCTGCTGATGGCCCGCCACATCGTCGACTACCGCGCCCCTGTGGTCCTGCATCCCGTGCTGCTCCAGCGCTACTACCCCTACCTCGACCACGACGGCTCCGGGCACTTCCAGGTGGGCCGGGGGTACAAGAAGCGCAGCCACGGCAAGACGCCGCTGCTGGGTTACTTCGAACCGTGGAACCAGCAACGCTTCCACCCCGACGAGCCGTTCATCGACCGGGTCCAGTGGCGCAACGCCTACAAGTCCTACCGAGCGAACGAGGCGCACTTCCAGCACAATCTCGGAGTGTGATGTCGGCTCGGCGTGTGGCGTCGGTACGCCGCGTGGTCGCCGTGCTCTCGGGCGGCGCGGTGGCACTGGTGCTGGCCTCGTGCGGGAACGCGACCTCGTCGTCGCCGGCCGCCGACCACTCCGGTCCGGTGGCCAGCCCGCCGCACACGATCGCCTCGGGCTCGCAGACGGAGGCTCCGAGCTCGAGTGGCAGCCCGACCGGCAGCCCCGAGCACCCGGCCCTGGTCGCCGTCGCGAAGGCGCCGTTGCACTGGAAGGCGGTCCCCGGCTCGACCAAGGACCTCGTGACCGTCGGCGACGGCTGGACCCTCACCGTTCCCGACGGTGAGGCGACCGCGCGGCTGGCGGGTCCACACCCACGCACGATCCGGGCCGGCGACCACTTCACGATCAGCGACGCCTTCCTCGACGACACCCACGCGCTGGTGATCAGCGAGGACCGGCTCGCGAGCCAGCCCGACCGCGCCACGCTGGTCGACCTCGACACGGGCCGAGCAACCGTCCTGGACCAACACTCACAGCCGCCCACGGTCGTCGGCGGCACGTGGGCGCTCGGGCCCGACACCTTGGCCCACGCCACGTCCGGAGGGCACGGCCGCTACTGCCTCGCGACGGTCGACCTCGCCGACGGCCACGGTTCCACGGGCTGGTGCGCCCAACCGCGGCACGGGTTCCGCAGCGCCACCATCACCGCCGCAGGGACGACCATGATGACCTTCGACGACCACCATCCGTCGTGCCGCACCCTCAACACCGTCACCGGCGCCGCCCTGACTCCCCTGCCGGACGTCACGGCCTGCAAGGGCTGGGACTCGGCGAGTCTCGACGGCACCACCGTCTGGTCGGTCGTCCCGAAGGACCGAAGGATCGAGGCGGCCCACTTCTACGCCCACACCGACTCCGGCTGGTACGACCTCGGGCCTGGTACGTCGGGCTCGCTGGTCACCTGCGCCGGGTCGGCGTACTTCACCCGCGACCCGGGGTCCCGCACCGACCCGGCCCGGCTCCTGCGCTGGTCGCCTGAGACCGCCAGTCTGACCATCGCCTACGCGTCGAAGGCCACCGGCAACGCGTTCCTCTCGCCGCCTCGGTGCGGGGGCAGCCACCTCACGGTCACGTCGTACTCACAGTCCGGGGACGAACAGGTCACGGCGAGCGTCGGCTGAGCCCGGGAACGCGGCTGGCTCGTAGGCTTGTGACATGCCTGCCGAGTTCACCGGATTCCCCAGCCAGGCCCTCGACTTCTACGACGACCTGGAGGTCGACAACACCCGGTCCTTCTGGGACAAGCACAAAGGCACCTACGAGTACTCGGTGAAACGGCCGATGGTGGCGCTGTGCGCGGCGCTGGCCGAGGAGTTCGGCGACGCCAAGGTGTTCCGCCCGTACCGCGACGTCCGCTTCGCGAAGGACAAGACGCCGTACAAGACCGCCCAGGGCGCGTTCGTGGGGGTCGGCCCCGCGACCGGCTGGTACGTCGAGATCTCGGCACGAGGCGTCCGCACCGGGGCCGGCTTCTACGACGCGTCCGGGCCGCGCATCGCGTCGATCCGGGCGGCGATCGACGACGACCGCCGGGGGGACGAGCTGGCCCATCTGATCAAACGGCTGGAGGCCAACGGCTGGCGGATCGGCGGCCACGTCCTCAAGACGGCGCCCCGCGGATACGACCTCAGCCACCCCCGGATCAGCCTGCTCCGGCACAAGTCCCTGACGATCGGCCACGACTACGGGTTCGAGCCGATCATCCACACCCCGGAGCTGCTGGAGGCAGTGCGCGACGACTGGCGGACGCTGCGTCCGTTCGTGGAGTGGGTCACCGAGGTGGAGTGATCGCCAGGAGGTTTCGAGACTGGCGCGGGCGCCTTCCACAACCACCGAAGACGGCTTCCTCGACCACCGAGTGAGTCAGTGCGGCTGCCAGGCGTCCTCGTCCTCGGTCAGCCGGGCGACTCCGTCCGGGAGCTCGCCCGCGGCGAGATGGGCGACACTGACCTGCTCGAACACGTCACGCAGCGAGTGTCGGGCTGCGATCCAGACGCGTTGGAGGGCGTCGGCGCGCTCGTTGTAGGAGACGGCCTCCGGGCGGAGGCCGTACACCGAGACGAGTGGGCCGTCCACTGCCCGGATCACGTCGGCCACGGAGACGTCGTCGGCCGCCTTGGCGAGGCGCCAGCCACCCGACTGGCCGCGTTGGGCGTGCACGATCCCGGCCTTGCGCAGGTCGGCGAGGATCGCCTGGAGGAAGTTGTGCGGGATCTCCTGCAGCCGGCCGAGCTCCTCGGCGCTGACCGGCCGCACGGTCTGGCCGTCGGCGCGCGCGGCCATCTCGATCAGCGCGCGCAGCGCGTAGTCCGCCTTGGCTGAGACTCGCATGGACGCAGTCTCCCAGAACGCCCCCGTGGATCCGGTACGGCGCGTGGCCCCGCTCACAGCCCGGCACACCTGGACCGCGCGACCCCACGCCGTACGGAGGAACCGGTTGCCTGTCCCGAAACGGCGAGGCATGATTAAGTTACTGATGAGTAGCCGTACTCAGGACAGGCCTCCCGGCTGAGGGAGGACCCGACACCGATGCGAACAGGCAGGGACATGGGCCACTACAAGAGCAACCTCCGCGACATCGAGTTCAACCTCTTCGAGGTGCTGGGCCGCGACGACATCCTCGGCACCGGGCCGTTCTCGGAGGTCGACGGCGAGACCGCGCGCGAGATCCTCGCCGAGGTCGACCGGATCGCGCGCGAGGACCTCGCCACGTCGTTCGAGGAGTCGGACCGGACCCCGCCGGTCTTCGACCCCGCGACCCACACCGCTCCCCTGCCCGACGCCTTCAAGAAGAGCTACCGCGCCTGGATGGACGCGGAGTACTGGCGGCTCGCCACCCACGCCGACCTCGGCGGCACACCGGCCCCCTCGACCATGGAGTGGGCGATCGGCGAGATGGTGCTGGGCGCCAACCCGGCGATCTGGATGTACGGCGCGGGCCCGATGTTCGCCGGCGTGCTGAACCGCAACGGCAACGAGCGCGACAAGAAGATCGCTCGTCTGATCGTCGACAAGGGCTGGATCACCACGATGGTCCTCACCGAGCCGGACGCCGGCTCCGACGTCGGTGCCGGCCGCACCAAGGCCACCCCCAACGACGACGGCACCTGGAACATCGAGGGCGTCAAGCGCTTCATCACCTCGGCCGAGAGCGACCTCAGCGACAACGTGATCCACATGGTCCTGGCCAGGCCACACGGCGTGCAGGGCGCCGGTGGCCCCGGCACCAAGGGGCTCAGTCTCTTCATCGTGCCGAAGCTGCACTTCGACGTGGCGACCGGCGAGCTGACCGGGGAACGCAACGGCGTCTACGTCACCGGCGTCGAGCACAAGATGGGGATCAAGGTCTCCAACACCTGCGAGCTCACGTTCGGCGACCCGGGTGTGGGTGGCGGCGAACCGGCCCGTGGCTGGCTGCTGGGCGAGGTGCACGACGGCATCGCGCAGATGTTCCAGGTCATCGAGAACGCCCGGATGATGGTCGGCACCAAGGCCATCGCCACGCTCTCGACCGGCTACCTGAACGCTCTGGAGTTCGCCAAGGAACGGGTCCAGGGCGCCGACCTCACCCAGGCGGCGGACAAGACCGCGCCGCGGGTCACGATCACCCACCACCCCGACGTACGCCGCTCGTTGATGACCCAGAAGTCGTTCGCCGAGGCGATGCGGTCGCTCGTGCTCTACACCGCCTCCTGGCAGGACCAGGTCGCGATCGCCGAGCACAACGGCGAGAGGGACGACCTGGCGGTGGCGGTCAACGACCTGCTGCTGCCGATCGTCAAGGGCTACGGGTCGGAACGCTCCTGGGTGCTGCTCGGGACCGAGACGCTGCAGACCCTCGGCGGCTCCGGCTTCCTGCAGGACTACCCGATCGAGCAGTACGTGCGCGACGCGAAGATCGACACGTTGTACGAAGGCACCACCGCGATCCAGGGGCAGGACCTGTTCTTCCGCAAGATCGTGAAGGACCAGGGTCGTGCCCTGAGTCACCTGGCGGACGAGATCGGTTCCTTCATCGACAGCGACGCCGGGAACGGACGGCTGAAGGTCGAGCGCGCCCTCCTCGCTACCGCGCTCGAGGACGCTCAGGCGATCGTCGGCCAGATGATCAACGACCTGATGAGTGCCGACGCCACTGGCAACACAGGCGAGGTCGACGGACCTTCGGCAGACATCCGCAACATCTACAAGGTGGGCCTCAACACCAGCCGCCTGCTGATGGTGCTGGGCGACGTCGTGTGCGCCTGGCTCCTGCTGCGCGGCGCCCAGGTCGCGCTCGACAAGCTGACCGGTGAGGTGTCCGCCAAGGACCAGGCGTTCTACGAGGGCAAGGTTGCGGCGGCGCAGTTCTTCGCCCAGAACACCCTGCCGCGACTGTCGGCCGAGCGGAAGATCGCCGAGCACACCGACCTGACTCTGATGGAGCTCGACGAGTCGGCGTTCTGACCGAGCCACCTCGATGACGGCCCCGGCGATCGCTCAGCCCGTCGCCAACCGGCGGAGCTCGACGTGGTCGCCTCCCTCGGCGAAGGCCCGCACCACCTCGAGCAGGTCTGCCTCGTCGTGGGTCTCGAGGAGGTAGAACCCGACGACCTGCTCGGCGGACTCGGTGAAGGGTCCGTCGGTGACGACCGCCGACCCGCGGCCCGTGTTGCGCATCGAGACCGCGCTCGCGGACGGTTCGAGCGGGCTCGCCATCACCAGCTCGTGACCGCGCGCGACGAGGGCTTCGTGGAACCGCTGGTGGTTCTGCATCCCCAGCTCGTGCTCCGACTCGGGCAGCTCGGCCCACTCCGCCTCGGGTGCGGGCAGCAGGAGCAGGTAGCGGCGGCGTTCGGACGGCTGCTCTGACATGTGACCTCCTGGTCGACGGGTTCACTGGGCCTGTGGGTTCACTTGGCCTACGGGTTCACTGGGCATGACGGGCGGGCCGGCTCGGAATCGACACCGACGGGGCAGCGGAAGCAGTCGAAGCGGCGGCGGCGCTGAACCGCTCGGCCGCACGGGCGAACGCGGCACGCAGCTCGTCGGGGCGCTCGACGGTCATCGCGAAGGGATGGTCGCTGATCCGCAGCACGAAGTAGTCGAGGTTGCTGGTCGACGACCGCAGCCGGGTGGTGGTGTCGTCGACGGCCTCGCAGACACCCAGGAACCGTGGGAACCACGGCTCCACCTCGGCGACCGGCCCGGCGAGGAGGAGGGACACCGGCCACTCCGGCCGGGCCAGCGCCAGCGAGCGCTCGACCGCCGCCGCGACGTCGATCGCGGGTGCCCGGAAGGTCCTGGTCAGCAGGTCGACCCGGTCGATCCGGTCGACCCGGAACGTACGTCGCGCCTGCCGCAGGTGGCACCAGCCGTGCACGTAGAGCGTTCCCCACACCACCGCCAGCCCGTAGGGGTTGAGCTCTCGCACCGTCGTGGTCCCGTCGGTCCCTCGGTGACGCACCCGGCACCGGCGCCGCTCGACCACGCCGGTGGCCAGATCCGCCACCGGGCCGGGATCGGCCGTGCCGGAGCCACGGTTCGGGTCCGGCGGCGGGGCGACCGCCTGGAGGACGTCCTGGACCCGGTCCGAGACGACCGCCGGCAGCGCCCGTAGCAGCTTCGCGAGGGCCGTCTGAGCAGGCCTCGACTCGTCCGGTCTCGAGCCGTCGGTGAGCGCGAGCGCCAGGGTGATCGCCACCGCCTCGTCACTGCTCAGCATCAGGGGCGGCATCCGGAAGCCCGGACGCAGGCGATGCCCGCCGTACCGACCCCGTCCCGCCTCGACCGGGATCCCCAGCTCCTGCAGGGTCGCGACGTAACGACGTACCGTCCGCTCGCTGACACCCAGGTCCTCGGCGAGCCGGGGCGCGGTGAGCCCGGGGCGCTCCTGCACCCGCTCGAGCAGGGTCAGCACCCGACCGGCCGGATTGCCCGTCAGGTCCGGCACACCAGATCACCTCCGATATCCGGTCTGGAACTGACCGGATGCCGGTCTACGGTAATGCGCATGGACACGAACAGCACCGAGACCACCACTCAGGCCAGGAAGAGCGCGCTTCTCGTCGTCGACATGCAGCAGGCGAGTGCCGGAGAGGGGTTCCGCCGTGACGAGGTGACCCACCGGATCCGCGGCCTGATCGACCGGGCGAAGGCGCAGGGGACCCCGGTGATCTGGATCCAGCACGAGGAGGGCGAGCCCTTCACGCCCGGCTCACCGGGATGGCAGATCCTCGAGGAGATCCGGCCCGGCGAGGGCGACAAGGTGATCCCCAAGCACTACCTCGACTCGTTCGTCGACACCACGCTGCGACAGGAGCTCGACAGGCTCGGCGTCGGCCACCTGGTCATCTGCGGCGCCGCGACCGACGCCTGCATCCGGACCACCACCGCCCGCTCGCAGATCGAGGGGTACGACGTCACCCTGGTCGCCGACGGGCACACCACGGACGTCGGACCCTGGCCGCTGCCCCTGCCCGACGGGACGAAGGTCCCGATCGGCGCCGAGCAGATGATCGCCTACACGAACTTCTTCGTCGAGGACACCGCCTACCCCGGCGTGACCACCACCGTCGTGCCGGCCGACGACGTGATCTTCGCCAGCTGATCCGGGGTCATGGCAGGAAACCGTTCACCCCGTGCGGCGAGCCGAGACCGGTCGGCCCGTCGTACCCCGCGACGCCGGTGCACAGGTAGCTGCCCCGGCAGAACCCGTTGCTCCCACCGACGACGTCGTTGAAGTCGGCGGCGTGGGTGTAGAGCAGCTGCGGCCTCACGCCGGGCGTGCCGACCGACCCGATCATGCCGGCGACGAGGGGCGACGAGGCGCTGGTGCCGTCGACCTCGAGCCATCCGCGGTAGCGCCGGGGCAGCGAGGTGTTGTAGATCGCCAGACCGCGCGCCACCGCCGAGACGTCGGCCGCGGTGCGACCGTGGCAGGCGGTGTCCGTCTGGCCGACCGGCTTGTCGAAGTACGCCGAGCAGCCCGATCCGCCGTACTGCCAGGCCTTCTCGGTCCACCCTCTCTGGTTGGTGGCCGATCGGGACAGGACCGTGCCCCCGACGGCGACCACGTCTGGCGAGCTGGCCGGGAAGCTGGCCGGGCCGTAGCCGAAGTCGCCCGTCGAGGCCACGGCGGTGACACCGGGGTGGACGAAGTGCTGCGCGTCGGCCTGGGCGCCGGTCAGCTCGATCCGGCCGAACGAGTGGTTCGTGACGGTGGCACCCGCGTCGACCGCGGCCTGCTCGGCGTTGAACAGCGCACTGTCGGTGGGGTAGTTCGCCTCGACGAGCACGATGTGGCAGGTCGGGCAGGACGCCGAGATCATCTGCAGGTCGAGGGACGCCTCGACGCCCCAGTCGTAGTCCTGCTGAGGGTAGTTGCCCGTCTCGCCGCGCTGGTTGATCTTCGTGAAGCACCCGCTCGCGTGGGTGCAGGACGGCAGACCGTACTGGGCACGGTAGTGGTTCAGGTCCGCCTCGGCGTGCGGGTAGTCGAACGCCACGACCACAGCAACGGTGCCGGGGTTCTGGTCCGCGGCGAGGCCGTAGGCGCTGCGCAGCGCCGGCACTCCCCAACCGGCGGGGTCCGGCTGCCCGCTCCCGGCAGCGCGGGTGGCGGCGCTCAGCTTCACGAAGCACGAGTACGTGTGCCGGGCCGACGTACGGCAGAGCTGGTTCGGCCGGAACCTGTTGTGGTGCTGCGTGGACGGGCCGTGCGAGGGTCCGGCCTTCCCGTGCGGCAGCACGTAGGCATGCGCGACGGTCTCCGAGATCGACCGACCGGCGGCGTCCCGGGCGGTGACCTTCAGGCTCAGGTAACGGTGGGCCCGAGTGCCGGCGGGGTTGCGATAGGCCACGCGGAACGTGTTCT
>JAICSC010000385.1 GCA_025937085.1 Nocardioides sp. | reverse complement strand
GGTACGCCGGGCGATCTGGGTCAAGGTCAGGGCCCGGTGGCCGTCGTCGAACGCGCCCAGTACGGCGAGGACCCGGGCCGCGACACTCGCCCCTCGCTCTCGGGTGTTGCCGGCCATCGTTGCGCTCCCGATCGGATTCCGTCCAGTGGAAACCTACCGTCGCACGCAGTGACCGCCACCCCTACCGTGGCATCGTGAGCGACACCCCGATCCCGGCAGCGCCGGCCACGAGCTCAGACGCCGCGGAGGCCTCCCAGGAACAGATCACCACCGAGATCGGGGCCCTCGCCGCCAGGTACGCCGCGGCCGATGGCGAGGAGCTGCACACGCGGCTCGACTACGCGCCGTACCGCAGCAGCGTGCTGCGTCACCCGACCAAGGATCTCCATCACGCCGACCCGGAGGACTTGGAGCTCTGTGCCCCGGTGTTCGGTGAGCAGGACGTCGCAGCCGTCGAGGCCGATCTGACGATCCAGCACCGGGGCGAGCCGATCGGCGAGCGGATCGTGGTGGCCGGGCGCGTCCGTGACGGAGAGGGACGACCGGTACGCCGCCAGCTGGTGGAGATCTGGCAGGCGAACGCGGCGGGTCGCTACCTCCACCAGCGTGACCAGCACCCGGCGCCGATCGACCCTCACTTCACCGGCGTGGGGCGGACCCTCACCGACGACGAGGGGAACTACCGGTTCCTGACCATCAGGCCCGGGCCGTATCCGTGGAAGAACCACCAGAACGCGTGGCGACCCGCCCACATCCACTTCTCGGTGTTCGGCACCGAGTTCACCCAGCGCCTGGTCACCCAGATGTACTTCCCCGGCGATCCGCTGTTCCCGCTCGACCCGATCTTCCAGAGCGCGATCGATCCCCGCGCCCGGGAGCTGATGGTGGCCGAGTACGACCATTCGCTGACCCAGCCGGAGTTCGCCACCGGATACCGTTGGGACATCGTGTTGACGGGCGGACTCCGGACCCCGTTCGAGGAGACGGACTGAGATGGGCACATCCCTGAGACCGACGCCGGGGCAGACCGTGGGTCCGTTCTTCGGCTTCGCCCTCCCCTTCCTCGGAGACCACGAGCTGGTCCCGCCGAGCCACCCGGACGCGCTGCGTCTGCACGGCACGGTGTACGACGGCGACGGCGCCACGGTCCCCGACGCGCTCATCGAGATCTGGCAGGGTGATCCGGCCGGTGTGGTGGTCCGGCAGCCGGGATCACTGCGGCGCGATGCCTACTCGTTCACCGGTTGGGGCCGGTGTCCCACGGATGCGACCGGCCACTACGCGTTCAGCACGCTCCGCCCGGGTGCCGCTGCGGGGTGCGCCCCCTTCTTCGCACTGACGGTGTTCGCCCGCGGCCTGCTCGACCGGCTGTTCACCCGCGCGTACCTGCCCGACAACGATGCATTGGGTAGCGACCCCCTGCTCGGGTCGCTGCCCGCTGACCGCCGCGGCACCCTGGTCGCGGTCCAGGACGATCACGGCTTCGTCTTCGACGTACACCTCCAGGGTGAGGCCGAGACCGTCTTCCTGGCATTCCCGGGCGGTCCGGGTCGCCGATGAGCGACCTGTTCTGGCCGGGAGACCACCGAGCGGGGACCTTGTTCTCCGGCAGCGCCCTGGTCCAGGCCATGATCCGGGTCGAGCAGGCCTGGCTGACAGGGCTGGCCACGGCCGGCATCGCTCCGGTGTCCGTCTCCCAAGATCTCGCCGGGCTCGTCGAGGAGTCCGACCTGCCGGTCATCGCCCACGACGCCGAGGCAGGGGGAAACCCGGTCATCCCACTGGTGGCCCTGCTGCGGGAGCGGATGGCTGATGCGAACCCGGAGGCGAGCCGCTGGCTGCACCGTGGGCTGACCAGCCAGGACGTGCTGGACACCGCGATCCAGCTCTGCGCGAGAGACACGCTCGATCGCCTCGCCCTGGAGCTGAAGTCCCAGACCGACGCCCTGGCCGGGCTCGCGGTCGACCATGAGGACACGGTGATGGCGGGCCGGACCCTCACCCAGTACGCCGTACCGACCACGTTCGGCCTCAAGTGCGCCGGCTGGCTCTCCGGCCTGCTCGACGCACGCGACGATCTCGACCGGGTCCGCGACGGGATGGCGGCGCAGCTGGGCGGGGCGGCCGGATCGCTCGCAGCCGTGGTGGAGCTCGCGACCCATGCCGGTCTGGCCGATCCCGAGACCAGTGCCGTGGGGATCGCCGACGGTGTCGCCGAGGACCTGGGACTGAGGGCGCGGGCGCCGTGGCACACCGCGCGTGGACCGGTGACCCGGCTCGGTGACGTGCTGGTGACGTGCACCGATGCGTGGGGCCGGATCGCCAACGACGTGCTCGTGCTGGCACGGCCGGAGATCGCCGAGCTCGCCGAGCCGGCCCCCGACGGGCGCGACGGACGCGGCGGTTCCTCGACGATGCCGGAGAAGCGCAACCCCGTCCTTTCGGTGCTGATCCGACGGGCGGCACTGTCCACTCCCCCCTTGGCCTCGACCCTTCACCTGGCCGCCGCCGAGGCGGTCGACGAGCGCCCCGACGGCGGCTGGCACATCGAGTGGAGCGCCCTTCGCACCCTGGCCCGCACCGCCCTGGTCGCGGGCTCCCAGACCACCGAGCTCCTGCACGGGCTGGACGTCGACACTGCCAGGATGCGACTGACCGCCGAGGCTGCAGCCGACGTACTGCT
>JAICSC010000247.1 GCA_025937085.1 Nocardioides sp. | reverse complement strand
TCCCGGCCGGATCGTCGACCACCGGGTACCAGGTGATCGGGTGCACCAACCAGGCCGGGCGGTCACGCATCGGCGACGTGGCCGAGGCGACCCTGCCCGGGCTCGGCACGGCCACCGGGATCAAGACCCGGGTCTGGACCACCAAGCGACACGGCGTCGTCGCGTCGCACTCGCGGCACTCGATCGCCGAGATCGTCCTGGCCCGGAGCGGGCTGGGGAAGCTCACGCTCGACGCGGTCACGTCCACCGCGACGGCGTACCACGACGCCCGCGGGTTCCACGCGGCCACGACGACCCGGCTCGGCGGACTCAGCTTCGTCCCGCCGATCGGGCCGGCGCAGACGTTCCCCCTCCCGACCCCCGACGAGCCGGTCACGATCCCAGGGCTGGCCACGATCTACGCCGGGCACCACGCGACCCATCACTCGCGGACCGGTGCGTCGGCCGACGCCTTCGCCCTGCGCGTCGACGTGATCCCCACCGGTACGTCGGTACGTGTCGCCCACTCCCACGCCGAGCTGGCCTCCGGCTTCACCGGCGGCATCTTCCGCGGCTCCTCAGCGGCCACTCACGTCGTCACCGCAGGAGGCGACATCGTCAGGAGCGGGCCCAACCCCCTCAGCGTGATGCCGTGCCAGGGCACCTACGGGCGGACCCGCGAGAAGTCGCTGGCCCGGGTGGACCTCGGCGGCCAGCTGATCGTCAAGGGCGCGAGCTCTCTCGTGCGCGGCTCCCAGGGCGACCGGCGGGCCCGTGGCACATCCCGGGCCGAGGTGGCGCGGGTCGACCTGGGCGGCGGACAGCTGGTCATCGACGGCATCGTCGGCAAGGTCTCGGTCTCGCGGCACGGACACCACCTGAAGAGGTCGACCTCGGGGACCCTCCTGGGCAGCGTGACGGTGGCCGGACAGCGGCAGACGTTCCCGAAGACCGGTGTGCTGGAGATCCCTGGCGTCGCCAGGCTGGAGCGGGCCGTCGTGCACCGGACGCACAGCGGCATCTCGGTGATCGGGCTGCGGGTCACGCTTCTCGACGGCTCGGGCGGCGTGGTCGACCTCGCCGAGGCGCGACTGAAGGTGCGGCGGCTCGCGCGCTGAGATCTCCCTCCACCCCCCAACTCCATCCCCACTGGGCAGCGGGGTCGTGCTTCCCCCCACGCCGACCCCGCTGCCCGCTCTCTCCCAGCTCAGCCGCCATGCCCACCCCTTCAGGTGGGGGAACCCCGCACGCCGCGGTCTACCGTCGAGAGATCGAGTGGTCGCCGGAGAGCCGGCGCACCGGACCTTCGGAGGGACGTCATGCCGACCTGGCTGATCTGGCTCATCGTCATCGTGGTCATCGTGGTGGTGGTGGCCGCGCTCGTCGTGGTCCTGACCGGCAAGCGGCGCACCGCCAACCGGCGAACCCGTGCCGGCGAGCTGCGCCAGGAGGCCACGACGCAGGCGGCGGACCTCCCCGAGTCAGGGCGGGAGAGCGAGGAGCTGCGCGCCCGGGCCGACCTCGCCAAGGCCGAGGCCGCCCGCGCCGAGGAGCGCGCCGCGAACGCCCAGCAGAGCCACCGGGTCGAGCAGGCGGCGTACGAGGACAAGGTGCGCGAGGCCGACCGGCTCGACCCCGACGTGGCCCACCAGGAGAAGGACTACGAGCCCGACGTCTGGACCGACGGACGCTCCGAGACCGATCCCCAGACCGATCCGGCGACCGATCCGGAGTCCGATCCGGAGGCAAAGTCGCCGCCGCGTCATTGAGCGGATGCCCGTGGCACGATCGCGGCCATGGGTCAGGTACCGGCCGCGACACGGACGCTCCGGGTCCTGCGCTTCCTCGCCGGACAGCCCGAGCCCGTGCCGTTGGATCGCATCGCGCGCGGGTGCGGACTGCCTCGCTCCACGGCGTACCACCTGGTCACCGCGATGATCGAGGAGGGCTTCGTCGTCCACCTGGCTGACGAGCACCGGTACGGGCTCGGGGTCGCCGCGTTCGAGGTGGGCAGCGGTTTCAGCCGCCAGGAGCCGCTGCAGCGGATCAGTCGCCGCACCCTCACCGACCTGGTCGACCGGACCGGTCAGACGGCACACATGGCGGTGCTCCACGGCCGCGACGTCCTCTACGTCGTGGAGGAACGCGCTCCCGGCCGACCGCCGCTGGTCACCGACGTCGGTGTACGGCTCCCCGCCCACCTGACCGCCAGTGGACGTGCCGTCCTGGCGGCGCTGCCGTCCGCGCAGGTGCGGGCGCTGTACCCGGACGCGGCCGCGTTCGTCGAGCGGCACGGCACCGGGCCACGGACCTTGAGTGCCCTGCGCTCGGTGCTGTCGGAGACCCGACGCCGCGGGTACGCCGTCGAGGAGGGCGAGGTCACGCCGGGCCTCGCGAGCGTCGCCGCGGCCGTCCTCGACCACAACGCCCACCCGGTCGCCGGGCTCGCCGTCACCTACGCCGATGCCGACGCCGGGCCGCTCGCCGACGAGGTACGTCGTGCCGCCGCTGCCCTCACGCAGCGGCTCGGCGGCCCGGTCGCATTCGTGAGCCATCCGTGAGCTGAGCCCCCGAGCCACAGGCACTCGCCTCCCCGTAGGATCCGGAGGTCCCCTGCCGCCGTCGCTGGGAGTGACCGTGACCTCCGTACTGATCCTCGGGCTGCTGCTCAACGCGATCGCGCTGCCGATCGCCGGGCACCGGGTGGTGTTCCTGTACCGCTTGATCTCCAGCGGGCGGCCCGCCCCCGACCGGGTCGAGGGCGTCACCGGCAGGATCGGCACCGCAGTGAAGACCCAGGTGGTCGAGGTCTTCGGCCAGAAGAAGCTCCTGAAGTGGTCGGTCCCCGGTGCGGCTCACTTCTTCGTGTTCTGGGCCTTCGTGATCCTCGCGACGGTCTACCTGGAGGCCTACGGGAACCTGATCGGGATCCTGTTCGGGCTCGACCAGCTGGACTGGGCGATCCCGCTCGTCGGCCACTGGGCGGTCCTCGGCTTCCTTCAGGACTTCATCGCCCTGATGGCGTTCTTCGGGATCCTCACCTTCGTCTGGATCAGACTGCGCAACGCCCCGAAGGACCTGGGCCGTCGTTCCCGGTTCTTCGGCTCGCACCTTTCGGGCGCGTGGATCACGCTGTTCATGATCTTCAACGTCATCTGGACGATGTACCTGTTCCGCGGGGCGTCGTCGGGACTCGGGAACCTGCCGTACACGCACGGCGCCTTCGTCTCGATCGGCGTCGGCAAGCTACTGAACGGGTTGCCGCACGCAGGCCTGGAGTTCCTCGAGGGGCTAGGTCTGCTGCTGCACCTCGGCGTGATGCTGGTGTTCTTGATCTTCGTGCTGAACTCCAAGCACCTGCACATCTTCGTGGCGCCCCTGAACGTCCTCTTCGGACGCCGGCCGGTCGCGCTCGGCGCGGTCAAGCCTCTGATCTCGGAGGGGAAGCCGGTCACCCTCGACGCCCTCGAGGACCTCGACGAGGAAGCGACCTTCGGGGTCGGCTCGATCGCGGACTTCACCTGGAAGGGACTGCTGGACTTCGCGACCTGCACCGAGTGCGGCCGCTGCCAGTCGCAGTGCCCTGCGTGGAACACCGAGAAGCCGCTCTCACCCAAGCTGCTGATCATGGACCTGCGCGACCACGCTCTCGCCTCGGCGCCCGCCCTCCTGGCCGACGGGTCGGGCAAGGCCGCCCCGGAGGCCGCGGTCAAGGAGCTGGAGCGTCCCCTGATCGCTGACGAGGCGGCGTACGGCGTGATCGACCCGGACGTGCTGTGGGCCTGCACGAACTGCGGTGCCTGCGTCAACCAGTGCCCGGTCGACATCGAGCACGTCGACCACATCGTCGACATGCGCCGGTACCAGGTGCTGGTCGAGAACAACTTCCCGAGCGAGCTCAGCCAGCTGTTCCGGGGCCTGGAGGGCAAGGGCAACCCGTGGAACATGTCGGCCCAGGCCAGGATGGACTGGGCCAAGGGGCTCGACTTCGAGGTACCGGTCGTGGGCGAGGACCTCGAGTCGTTGGAGTCGGTGGACTGGCTGTTCTGGATCGGCTGCGCCGGCGCCTACGAGGACCGGGCCAAGAAGACCGTGCGCGCCGTGGCCGAGCTCCTCAACCTCGCGGGCGTCTCCTTCGGCGTGCTCGGCAACGGCGAGACCTGCACCGGCGACCCCGCCCGCCGCGCCGGCAACGAGTTCGTCTACCAAGGTCTCGCGGCCCAGAACGTCGCGACGCTCACCGAGCATCGGGTCAAGCAGGTCGTCACCACGTGCCCGCACTGCCTCAACACCCTCAAGAACGAGTACCGCGACCTCGGACTCGAGCTCGACGTCGTCCACCACACCCAGCTGCTCAACCGGCTCGTCCGCGAGGGCCGGCTGACGCCGATCGCAGAAGGCGCGGACGGCGGAGGGGGCGCGGGTGCGGCGAAGCGGTCGATCACCTATCACGACCCCTGCTTCCTGGGTCGCCACAACCAGGTGTACGCACCCCCGCGCGAGCTGCTCCAGGTGCTGCCGGGTGCGTCGTACGTCGAGATGGAGCGGTCGAAGGAACGCTCCTTCTGCTGCGGGGCGGGCGGCGCGCGGATGTGGATGGAGGAGACGATCGGCGAGCGGATCAACGTCAACCGCACGCGCGAGGCCGTCGCCACCGGCGCCGACCAGATCGCCGTCGGCTGCCCGTTCTGCCGGGTGATGCTCTCCGACGGACTGACCGCGGAGCAGACCGACGGTCGCGCCCGCGAGGAGGTGGAGGTCCTCGACGTGGCGCAGATGCTGCTGGCGTCGGTGAAGGGTGAGTCTGCGACCCGCGCTCCCACCTCGGCGTCGGTCACGGCTGTCGAGACCAGGAGCGAGGAGACGCGGGCCGAGCCCTTCGAGACGCCTCGTCCCTCGGCTCCTCAGGAACCACCGGAGCCGGGCGACGCCACCCAGACCGAGGAGACCGTCACCGATACCGCCGATGTCGGGCCCGCCGCGAAGGCATCGCCATCAGCAGCAGCCGGGTCGTCGCTCTTCGATGTGCCGGCCGAGGCGGCGCCGCCTTCTGTTGAAGGCGGTTCGCTCTTCGACGTCGCCCCTTCCGAGTCCGAGTCCCAGTCCGAGTCCGAGTCGAAGCCGGCGGCCGTCGACACCCCGGCTCCCTCCGGGTCCCTGTTCGACCTCGGCGCCGCGGAGAGCTCCGCGGACGTCCCGTCGGCGGCGGGGGGTCGTGCCGACGACGGGCAGGTCTCGGACGGTGGCTCCCTCTTCGACATCGCCGGCACCTCCCCCGAGTCCGAGGCGTCCACTACCGAGCCCGAGGCCCAACCTGAGGCCCGACCTGAGGCCCGACCTGAGGCGGAGCCCGAGGTCGAGGCGAGCGGCCCCACCGAGATCCCCGCGGGCCGTTCCCTGTTCGACCTCGGAGAGGCCCCGGTCGAGCCGGAGGCGTCGTCGGCCGAGCCTGTCGAGACCAGGACGGAGGACGAGACGGAGGACGAGACCAAGCCCGAGCCGGCCCGGCCGCGCTCCGGCACCGACCTCGACGAGGCTCAGTCGCTCTTCGATCTCTGACCTTGAATCCGTTGGGACGCGCCCTAGCGCTGTGACCTGGGCAAACACCGAGTGATGCCGCGGTGACATCATTTGATGTCACGAAATCCTTGACTTGACGTCATCGTGATGTCATAGTGATGCACATGGACATCACCCCGTACGTCG
>JAICSC010000045.1 GCA_025937085.1 Nocardioides sp. | reverse complement strand
GGGGCGGACCTGCGCGGCGCGCTGCTCATCGGGGCGGACCTTAGCGACGCCGACCTGCGTCTGGCCGACGTGACCGGCGCGGACCTGCGCGGGGCGGGCGTCCACGGTGCCCGGCTCGACACGACCCTGTTCCTCACCCGGATGCAGGTGGCCGGGGCCCGCGGCGACGACCGCACCACGCTGCCCGAGGGCCTCGACCGGCCGGCCCACTGGACGGCGGGTCCGTGACCCGCCGCTCAGAGTCCAGTCGGCCCCGCCAGTCGGTCCTTCGGCCCCACGCGTCCGTCGTGACCGGCGAGGTGAGCTTGGCCTGCTGACGTCCGGACGTCAGCCAGGACCCTCACCGGCACACACAAGTCGCTGCCGAATTTGACGGCGTGTACGAACAGCGGACTCGCCCGTCGCGATCCGGCCCTCGCTCGGCCACGCGGCGGCTTGACCAAGGCTCTACTCGGGCCGCACACATTGGCAGCGGCCGCTCGCCCTTCGTCCCTCGCCGCGAGCGCTGATGGCACTCTTTGTGGTTCGCTCAGCCGAGCAAGCAGGCGTTGTGGTCTTGGAGTGTCCACGCTCGGCGGAAGGGCCCAGCACGCAGGCCAGCGGGGAGCAACCAACCCGCTCCTCGAGTGCCCCGTGGCTGGACGGCAGGCTTCGTCGGTACCCGTGGCCGCTTCAGGCTCCGCCGCCGGGCGCGGGGACACCATGCAGGTCCGCGGCCGCCCGTTGGATGCCTTCCGTCATGGCGCAGAGAGCGTCGAGAATGGCGGTGAGCTCCCCGACGCTGAGCTTCACGTTGAACTTCGAGCGTTTCACTATGCGGTAGTGGCCCAGTTCCGCCCGCGCGAGCTCGGTGATGACGCGCGCGCCCTTCGGGGTGAGCAGCACGTCTTTGGTGCGCGGGTTGCGTAGCAGCGGTAGCGCGGCGGAGAGCCCCGGAAGGTTCGCCGTCCCGTCCAGCGGTGTCGCCACGCGGAGGTGAGCGGGCCATGCCGGCGGGACGGGATGCTGAGCGGGGAACCGTTCCCCCGGCGACACGATGTCCGTGGCGCTCGGGCGAAGGAGCATATCGACGGGGCCGGTCACCGGCAGTACCTCCCGGCGAGTCACCGACAGCCAGAGCGTCGGGAGCGTCCGCAAGGTCAAGGTGTCGACGATCATCGCGATGGTGACCGGTGCCCCGCGGTAGGAGCCGATGAGCACGGGGTAGTCGATCCCCCGCTGCACCAGCTCGGACTGCTCGAGCACGTCGCGCACGCTGGCGAGAACCGTTCGACGTTCAGCGGCGACCCGCCGGACATGCGTTGTCTGCAGCCGGACCAGCAGGATGCCGGTGATAGCGATGACCGCCAGCAGCGCCATGCTCACTACGCCCCCACAGGAGTCGGGACCGCGAGACCCTGCCGAGCGTCGTGTGCGGCGCAGCGTGCGCGGCCGCCGACCATCTGCTCAGTACCCCTTCGGGCGAGGCCACGGCATCGTGAACTGCTGACCTCTGCGGACGTACTTGTAGCGGAACAGGACGAACCATATCGACGCCAGAAGGTAGAAGATGACCAATGTGACGAGAGTCGTGCCGTATCCGAGGAATGTCGCGAACAGCACCAGCGCCGCGATGACGGCGAGGGTGATTGCCGGCACCGGGTGGAGCGGGTGAGTGTAGCCACGATGCAGCACGCCGACCGGCCAGAGCTTCCGGAACCGGAACATGTTCGGAACCATGAACGAGTACATGAGCAGCGCCGACAGGATTGAAAAAGTGATCACCGTGGCGAGGAGCTCCGGCTTGTTCAGCAGCACGGGGAGGATCGCGAATGCGATCGCCACCGGCACCAGGAACAGAATGGCCCGAAACGGCGTCCGGTAGCGCGGGTGGATGGCGCCGAACCAGGCGGGCAGGTAGTTGTCCCGACCCATCGAGAACCACGCCCGCGACGCGTCGTTGATGCAGCCGTTGGCAGAGGCGAGGGTGGCGAACACGGTGCCTAACGCGAGCAGCGTCGCGACCGCTCCGCCGGCGTTGACCAAAGCCGTGTCGAACAGCGGCGTGATGGACACGCCTAAGTATTGCCACGGGAGCGTCCCGGCGCAGACATACCAGGTCAGGACCGCGGCCATAAGCAGCGTGATGATCCCGGTCATCGTCCCGAGCGGGATGGAGCGGGCCGCCGACCGGCACTCCTCCGCCGCCTGGCAGGTGCCTTCGATGCCCAGGTAGTACCACATGCCGAATTGGAAGGCGGCCAGCACGCCGAGCCATCCGTAGGGCAACGCGTTGGCCTGGGAGGAGACCAGGCCGTGGAAGTGCAGCTGCGCGTCGGGGTTCCACCCTTGGGTCGAGACGAAGAGGACCACGATTGCGATCGCGGCAATGGCGGTGATCACCATGTTGATCGAGAGGGTCGCCAGCACGCCCCGGTAGTTGAGAAAGGCGAGAACCATGATGGCGAGGATGATGAACGCGTACTGGTTGACGTCGCCGGTGTACCCGAGGTGATTGGCGATCGTCGACACCAGATAGCTCATGACGTTCGCGTCGGCCGCCTCCAGCATCGTGTACTCCAAGACCAGGAACAGCCCCACGTTGAACGCCATGAGGGGCCCGATCATGTGCTTCGCCTGCGTGTACTGACCGCCTGCCGCGGCTACCGTCGAGGTCACCTCCGAGTCGATCATGGCGACGCACGTATAGAGGACGCCGACGACCCAGGCCGCGATCAGGGCCCCGAACATTCCGCCCTTCTGCACGGAGAAGTTCCAGCCCATGTACTCCCCGACCAGCACGATTCCGACGCCGAGTCCCCAGATGTGGGCCGGACCCAGGACCTTCTTGAGCGCCAGGTGGCTCTTGTCGCCATGCGACTCAGCGGCTGGCCGGACTTCTTCCGGGCTCGGGTTGCCCGGCACCACACTGGTCACGAGCGCTCCTCCTTCGGGTCCAGTGCCCGTTCAGCAGCAGGTGACGTCAACAGCTCATCGGTCCCCTCCACCGAGGTGGTCAAGAACTCCTCGGGATGCTCACGTGAGACTTTGGCTGCGTCGAAGACCATCCACGCCGCGAGCAGCGCGCTGATGATCCAGGCCAGGTACTCGGCCACGTGCACGATCATGCTGCACCTCTCCGGGGCGTTGACGGGGACGGGGTTGCACCGGGAGGCCCGAACCGTTCACGGATCACCTCACGATATTCGCGGAAGGACATGAGGAACACGAACAACAAGTAACCAGCGATCACCGCGAACGTGACCAGCAGCGCCACCGGGCTGATCGGGTACTGCTTCGAACCCGACTTCGGGGTGCTCGCAATGACTTGGTCATTGACGCCCTTCAGGTCCACGAGGCCCTCGTCGATCGCCCGCTGGTACTGCTGCCGCTCGATTTGTGTGATCGGGAGCTGCCCCAACGGCTTCGCCGTCGACGTGGTCGGGGCCGCAGCTGAGTTGCTGTAGTACGTCACCCCGAAGAGCACCGCGAAGAGCAGCGCCAGAATGAATACCGAGTCGAAGACCTGACCACGCCTACTCTGCTTCGGCGGGACGTAGCTGCCGGTACCGCCCGCTGCGCTGTCGACGCTCATGCCGGCGTTCCCCCCCTCTTCTCCAAGCGGCGAGCCGCCCTCAGCTCACGCAGGTGGGCGACGTCCCGCCGGTAGATGAAGTCCTTGTCACGGCGATAGTTGCGGACCAGGTACAGCATCGAGGTGACGTTGTAGACCAGGAGCACGAGAACGGCAGCCATGAGCAAAGCCCTCGTCTGCGCACCGGGCATCACCGGCCACAACGCGATGACGATGAATGGCAGGACGATCACCAAGGCAACCACGAACGTCGTCGCCATCGACAGGTCGCGTCGGTACAGGGAGTTCATCTGAGCGAGCACGCTCCTCTCGGCCGCGTCGTCCTGCGGCTCAAAGACCGACTCGGCCGCCGCGACCACCTCGGCGGGCAATGCCGCCGCCTCATCCTCCACTGGAAACCCCCCCTGCGGGATCAGCGAACCAAAGACCGGGATTCGCGGCGCGCCACGCCGCGATCAAGCGTTCTCTCCCCGTACGGAGAAGTGCGCAGGGTGCCCAGAGCGAGCGCATCCGTTGCCCCGCCTCCAAATGAGCCGATGCACCTATGGGCACTGATAGGGCGGAAGAGCCACTTTTCCTGCCATCCATGGGCACTGTCCTTTGCCGTTCACAGTTGATGAATCGAGCCATGCAAGGAGCTCGGCGAGGCACGCCGGGTCGTCGGGCCGTCGAGGGTCACCGCCCGCCGATGGCGTTCGCTACGGGAAGGTGAGGTAACGCTTGATCTCGTGTGCGGTGACGATGTCCGCGACCTCGTGGTACTCGTCCCTCTTCAGGCGCGCGTAGTAGTCGACGAAGTCCTCCGTCTTGGAGGACGGCTCGCCGTCCGGTCCGTCCACGGGAACCTGGCCAAGCGCCTCGCGGAGCACGTCGTCCTTGGTGAGGTAGTGCACCGACTCGAGCAGGCTCGCCGGCAGCATCCCGATGCCGCGCTCGGCGATCTCGCTGGGCGACAGGTTGTGGAGGTTGACCGTGTTCGGCTCCCCCGGGTCGAGGCCACGCTCGATGCCGTCGAGGCCCGCGGCCAGCGCCGACGCCATCCCGAGGTAGGGGCTGCCGGAGAAGTCGGGGGTGCGGTCCTCGAAGGCCCCGGCACGCGCGATGCGCAGCATCTGGGTGCGGTTGTTGCCGCCGTACGCCATGCACACGGGAACCCAGGTGCGGATCGTCTCCGTGCCGGGCTTGAGCCGCTTGTAGGAGTTCACCGTCGGCGCCACCATCGCCGCGTAGCCCCTGGCGTGCTCGAGGATCCCGGCGGCGAACTGGTATCCGAGCTCGGACAGGCCGAAGCCCCGAGGGTCGGACGGGTCGTCGAAGAGGTTGGTGTCGGTCCCGGCGTCCCACAGGCTCATCGTGTAGTGCAGCCCGTTGCCGGTGTTGTCGGTGAACGGCTTGGGCATGAACGTCGCCATCGAGCCGAACTGCTGGGCGACCGTCTCGGTCATGTACCGGAAGAACACCGCACGGTCGGCGGTCTCCAGGGCGTCGGCGAAGGTCACGTTGCACTCGAACTGACCGTTGCCGTCCTCGTGGTCGACCGCGTAGTTGTCCCAGCCCAGCTCGCTGACGTACTTCGACATGGTGGTGACGAACTCGTACTGGCGGGTCAGGCCCTTGACGTCGTAGCAGGGCCTGTCCCAGTTGTCCTGGCGGTCGGAGACGACGAGCTGCCCGTCCTCGTCGAAGCCCACCAGCATGAACTCGGCCTCGAAGCCAATCTTGAACACGTACCCCTTCTCGGCCGCCTTGGCGATCTGCCTGCGCAGGATGGTCCGGGGGCAGTACGGCCACTCCTGCCCCTCGACGCGGACGTCGCCGATGACGTGCGCCAGGCCGGGCTGCCAGGGGACGATGCGGAAGCTCCGGGGGTCGGGCACCGCCTCCACGTCCGGACTGTGCGGGCCCTGCCCGATGTCGCCGGCCGCGAACCCGGCGAAGCCGGCCCCGTTGGCGAACAGCTCCTCGAGATGGTCCGCCGGGACGAGCTTCGCGTTGGACTTGCCCCTCACCTCGCTGAAGGACGCGAAGATGAACTCGATGTCGTGCTCGTCGACCAGCCTGCGGACGTCCTCAACGGTCTGAGCCTGCTCAGTCAAAGTCTTCACCTGTTCCTGTCGGGGTTCACGAACGTGTCAGCCTGCACGACGCCTCCGAGGGGCCATGCCGGTGGCCTGCGAGGGAATGAGGGAGAGCCTGTTTCTTTGGACCTATGGGTAGACCATGCGTCGTTTCGAATCGAACAGCCAAGCCACACCTTTGTCAAGGGTCCAGTCGTCCTTGACAAAGGCGACCCTGGCGGCTCGTCAGAGGTGGGCGCGTCCACGCAGCGTGGACGGCGTTCCCTGGTAGCCCCCTCGCCACCACAGGCTCACCCTGAGCCTCCTCCGCAGCGGCTATCCCCGCTCCTGACCGGGAACCCACGACGTCCCGGCCAGCGGCACACGGGCCATGGCCGCGGCCTCGATCGTCAGCGCGACGAGGTCCTCGGGCTCCAGGTTGTGCACGTTGGACTTGCCGCACGCTCGGGCCAGCGTGGTCAGCTCCATCACCAGCGCCTTCAGGTAGTTGGTGACCCTGCGAGCGCCCACCTCGGAGCTCAGGCGCTTCTCCAGTGCCGGGTCCTGCGTCGCGATGCCGACGGGACAGCGCCCCGTGTGCATGTGGTGGCAGTAGCCGGCCTTGGTGCCGAGCCGGGCGTAGTCGTCGCTGACGTCCATCTCGGCGCCGTCCAGCATGATCTTCGCCGAGTTGCAGCCGAGCGCGACGAGCGCGCCCATGCCGATCGACACCGCGTCCGCGCCCAGGGCGAGGGCCTTCGCGATGTCCGCGCCGCTGCGGATGCCGCCGGAGATGACCAGCTGCACCTGGTCGTCCATGTCGATCTCCCGAAGCGCGTCGGCGGCCTGCCGGACGGCGGCCAGGGTGGGGATCCCGGCGTGCTCCATGAACACTTCCTGGGTCGCGGCCGTGCCGCCGACCATGCCGTCCACCACGATGACGTCCGCGCCCGACGCGCACGCCAGCTTGACGTCGTTCGCGACGCGGGTGGCACCGACCTTGACGTAGATCGGCACCTTCCAGGACGTGGCCTCGCGCAGCTCGTGGATCTTGATCGTCAGGTCGTCCGGCCCCGTCCAGTCCGGGTGGCGGCTCGCCGAGCGCTGGTCGATCCCGGCGGGAAGGGTGCGCATGGCGGCCACCCGCTCGCTGACCTTCTGGCCCAGCAGCATCCCGCCGCCGCCAGGCTTCGCGCCCTGCCCGACCACGACCTCGATGGCGTCGGCCCTGCGCAGGTCGTGCGGGTTGAACCCGTACCGCGACGGGAGGCACTGGTAGACCAGCTTGTCCGAGGCCTGCCGCTCCTCCTCGGTCATGCCGCCGTCCCCGGTGGTCGTCGACGTGCCCATGAAGGAGGCCGCGCGTCCCAGCGACTCCTTGGCGGTCGCCGACAGCGCACCGAAGCTCATGCCCGCGATGGTGATCGGGATCGCCAGCTCCATCGGGTTCTCGGCGTGCCTCGTGCCCAGCACCGTCGTGGTGTCGCAGCGCTCACGGTAGCCCTCGAGCGGGTAGCGCGAGATGGAGGCGGTCAGGAAGCTCAGGTCGTCGAAGGAGGGCACCTTCCGCTTGCCGCCGGCTCCGCGGATCTCGTAGATCCCCGTCTCGGCCATCTGCTGGATCTGCGCGATCTTCTGCGGCGGCAGGCTCCCCGACGGCGTGATGTCGACGTCCCGGACCTCCGGCACGTCGTCGCCACTCACGTGCTGCGACGGCATCATCAGTACTCCTGACCCTTCAGTGCATCGAAGTTGTAGAGCTGCTTGGCCGAGGCCACTCGCTTCACGTCCTCGGGAGAGATGTGGTCGAAGCCGGTGAGCTCCACGAGGCGCCGCACGGTGTCCACGTCATCCTGGGTCAGGTCCTCGATCCTCGCGTCCGACCCGAGCGAGGCGATCTCGCCGGCGACGTAGATGACCGCCTCGTAGAGCGAGTCTCCGAGGGCGTTGCCCGCATCGCCCCCGATGAGCATCGTCCCGGCCTGCGCCATGAAGCCGCTCATGTGCCCGACGTCCCCGCCGACGGCGACCGTCCCCCCCTTCAGGGAGATGCCGGCGCGGGAGGACGCGGAGCCGTGGACGATGACCGTCCCGCCGTGGCTGCTCGCTCCGGCGCATGCCGATGCGCCGCCGCGGACCCGGACCGTGCCGGACATCAGGTTCTCGCCCACCGACCAGCCGACGAATCCGTTCACGGTGATGTCGGGTCCCGCGCCGAGGCCGCCGATGAAGTACCCGGCATGCCCGTCGATGACGATGTCGAGGTGCTCGAACAGGCCCACCGCCAGGTTGTGCCGCCCGGACGGGTGCACGATCGTGACGTGTGATCCGGCCTCCAGGCCGCGGAGGGCGTCGTTGATCTCGCGCGTCGACAGCTCCTCGCAGTCGAGGATCACCGACGTGCCGGTGATCGGCCCGAGCTCCTGCGTGCTGGACGTGGCTAGCGCTGCCATACGTGGATCTCCTCAGGCTTGGGCTCGAAGACGTGAGCGGACTCGATGCCGGGCAGGCTCGTCATCGCGATGTACTCCGAGGTGATGGCGACGTACTCGTCGGTCTCGGCGACCACGAGGGGCTTGCAGGCGAACGAGTCACGGACGACGGCGATCTCCCGGTCGGTGGCCACCAGCAGGGTGTAGAAGCCGTCCATCTCGTTGCCGACCTCCTTCAGGGCGGCGTGCATGTCACCCCCCCGGCTCAGCTCACGACCGATGAGCCGGGCGGCGACCTCGGTGTCGTTGTCGGTGATGCACGTGATCCCCTCCTCCTCGAGCTTCCGGCGGACCGTGGAGGGGTTCGAGAACGAGCCGTTGTGGACGACGGCCAGGTCCTGCGTCGGGGCGAACGGGTGGGAGTGGTCGATGGTGACGGCCGACTCGGTGGCCATCCGGGTGTGACCGACCGCCTGGAACCCGTGCCGGTCCGCGATGCCGAACCGCTCGCACACCTCGCGCGGGGAGCCGGTGTCCTTGACGATCTCCAGCGACCGCCCGAACCCCATCACCACCGCGCCCGGGCGGGCCCGGACGAGCTCCTCCACCACGCGGTCCACGTCGTCGCCGGCCGCCAGCACGACCCCGTCCGGCCGGACGCGCTCGCACTCGACCGGCTGGCCCGTCGCGGCGGTGAGCTCCTCGGCCAGCCGACGCGCACCCGCCTGTGCCTGCGCCTCCACGCCCGGCTCGGGGAGCCGGACGGAGTAGCGGAACCGGCCCGGGGGCAGGGGCGAGGAGAAGATCGCCAGCCCTGCGGAGTCCGACCCGCGCGATCCCATGCAGTCGATCATCGGCGCGATGAGCGACCCCAGGTCAGGCTCGCGCCCGGCAGCTTTCAAGTGGAGACCTACGATGCCGCACATGGACGCACCTTCCAGACGTTGCTCGGAGACGCTTTGGTCCCAATAGCAGGCCAAACTTGTATCGGATGGAACACCCCCGTCAGCGGAATGTCAAGGGGTGGCGGCCGGGCCCGAAGGCGTCCGCGAACGACGGCGCCGGTCAGGTCGTGAGCGAGCCGTCGGCCACGAAGGAGAGCAGCTGCTCGCGAGTCCGCTGGATGTGCTCGGCCATCAGCTCCGAGGCGAGGGTGGCCTTGCCGTCCCGCACCGCTTCGTAGATGGCGAGGTGGTCGGTGAGGACGGCCTCCCGCGGCTCGTCGAAGCTCAGCATGTCGTAGGGGATGAACATCTCGTCGCGCGCGTCGAGGACCGCTCGGTTGAGGCGCTCGTTGCGCGCACCGCGGGCCAGTGCCGCGTGGAACTCCGCGTCCGCCAGGCGGAACGGCAGGTGGTCGGTCGCCTCCTTGTCGATGGCCCGCATCATCCGGATCGCGGCGCGCAGCCTGTTGACGTCCGTGCGACCGGCCCGCATCGCTGCCAGGTAGGCGATCCGGCTCTCGACCGCGATCCTGAAGTCGACGAGGTCGTCGAGCTCGCTCATCTGGCTGCGGAGCCGGCGGCGCAACGCCTCGGCGGGCCGGGACAGCTCGGTCACGAACGCGCCCCCGGCCGAGCCCCGGCTCACGCGGATGTAGCCCTCGTCCACCAGGACCCTCAGGCCCTCCCGGACGCTCACCCGTGACACACCGAGCAGCACCGCGAGCTCACGCTGGGGCGGCAGCCGGTCGCCGGGGGCGTACTCGCCGACGTGGATGCGCTTGCGGATGTAGGTTGCGACGGCCGCACTCGTGCTGACAGGCGAAAGCGACGGCGACACGTCCGGAGTCTAGTCGCATAGCATCACCGGACACACAGGAGGCAAACCGTGACAGCACGCACCGATGCGGCGCCCATGGACGAGGACGGTGCCGCGGACCGACTGCGGGCCACCATCGCACGACGGCTGCGCGACTACCGGCTCGACCTGAGCTGGACGATGACGCAGCTGTCCGGACGCAGCGGGGTGTCGAAGGCGATGCTGTCCAAGATCGAGAACGCGCAGACCACCCCGGCGCTCGCCACGCTGGCGCGCCTGGCCGAGGCGCTGTCCGTGCCGGTCACGGCGTTCTTCCGGGGGCTCGACGACGAGCAGGACATGCTGTACGTGAAGGCCGGCCAGGGGCTGGACATCGAGCACCGCAGCTCCAGCGCGGGTCGCGTCTACCAGTCACTGGGACGGATGCGCTTCCCCCACGACCGGCTGGAGCCGACGCTGGTGATGATCGACCGGGACGAGGAGACGTTCCCGCTCTACCAGCACGACGGCAGCGAGCTGCTCTTCGTGATCGCCGGCCGGCTCGAGTACTGCTACGGGCGGCGCGTCGTGGACCTGTCCCCCGGCGACTCGCTGCAGCTGCTGGGCGAGGTGCCGCACGGGCCGGGCAGGCTGATCGAGCTTCCGATCCACATGCTCTCCGTGAAGGCCGTCAGGTCGGGCGGCTGACCGTGGCGACGCGCGTCCACTGACGGTAGACAGTGTCTTCTGTGTCACCTATGCTCCCGAGCAGGCTTTACTCGCACTGGTGGGAGCACACATGAGGTCACGGGCCCGGCACACCATCGGACGTCCCGCACGCAAGATCGCCGGGTTCTCCGCCGCCGCGCTGGTGCGGCACGGGCTCGGTGAGGCGACCGACTGGCCCCGGGTGTGGCGAGCACACGAGCTCGAGCGGTCCTACGACGTGGTGATCGTCGGCGGCGGCATCCACGGCCTGGCGGCCGCCTACTACCTCGCCTCGCGACACGGGATCACCAACGTGGCCGTCCTGGAGAAGGGCTACCTCGGCGGCGGCGGCTCGGGCCGGAACACCGCGATCGCCCGGTCGAACTACCTGACCCCCGAGGGAGTCGCGTTCTACGACCGCTCGCTCAAGCTCTACGAGAACCTGTCGGCCGAGCTCAACTTCAACATCATGTTCTCCCAGCGAGGGCACATGACCCTCGCCCACAACGACTCCTCGCTGCGAACGATGCGGTGGCGGGCCGAGGTCAACAAGCTGCAGGGCATCGAGTCGGAGGTGATCGGCCCCGAGGAGATCAAGCGGCTCGCACCGCCGATCGACGTGTCGGCCGACACCCGCTTCCCGATCCTCGGGGCGCTGTACCACCCACCGGGCGGCATCATCCGGCACGACGCGGTCGTGTGGGGCTACGCCAGGGGCGCCGACCGGTACGGCGTGCAGCTGCACCAGCAGACCGAGGTCCTGGGCATCGAGACCTCCGGTGGACAGGTCCAGAAGGTGAGGACGAGCCGCGGCGACATCGCCACGAAGACGGTCCTGAACTGCACGGCGGGCTGGTCGTCGCTGATCAACGACATGGTCGGCGTGCGCGCCCCGATCACCACGTCCCCGCTGCAGGCCGCGGTCACCGAACCGGTCAAGCCGTTCCTCGACGCCGTCGTCGTCTCGGGCAGCCTGCACGTGTACGTGAGCCAGACGGCCCGTGGCGAGCTGGTGTTCGGGGCCAGCGTCGACCCGTTCGCGCAGTACTCCATGCGCGGCTCGCTCGACTTCATCGAGGGGCTGGCCGGGAACGTCCTGACACTGATGCCGGGGCTGTCCAAGATGCGGCTGCTCCGGCAGTGGGGCGGCCTGTGCGACATGACGCCGGACTACAGCCCGCTGATGGGCACCACGGACGTCGACGGCTTCCTCGTGGACATCGGCTGGGGCACCTACGGGTTCAAGGCAGGGCCGGTCTCCGGTGAGCAGATGGCGGAGCTGATCGCCACCGGCCGGACCCCGGCGCTGATCGAGCCCTTCGGCATCGGCCGCTTCCTCGCCGGCCGGCTGGTCGGCGAGAAGGGTGCGGCATCCGTGGGTCACTGATCCTCGCGGCCCCCGTGGACCACAGCGGACCACAACGGCCCACGTCCCGTCAGAACGCCCCGTCAGAACGTCTCGTCCCCGAGGAGGAGCTTTCCCCGTGATGCATCTTGACTGTCCATGGTGCGGGTACCGCAACGTGAGTGAGTTCGGCTACCTGGGGGAGCTCCGTGAGCGGCCGGACCCGGCGACCACCACCCGCGAGGAGTGGCGTGCCTACCTGTACCTGCGCCGCAACCCGGCGGGACGGCTCGAGGAGGGCTGGTACCACCGAGCCGGCTGCCGCAGGTACTTCGAGGCGGTGCGGGACACCACCGACAACACCGTGTCCGAGACGCGTCCCCCCACGCGCCACCCGGACGGCCACGACGAGGGGGAGCACGCCACCGCCGGCGACCTGGACGTGACGAGCGTGTCGGTATGAGCAGGCAGGCGACGCACATGCGGCTTCCCGTGCAGCCCGGCGAGCGCATCGACCGGAGCAGGCCCGTCTCCTTCCGGTTCAACAACCGGCCCTACACGGGGTACGCCGGGGACACCATCGCCTCGGCCCTCGCCGCCAACGGCGTCAAGGTCTTCACCCGCAGCTTCAAGTACCACCGCCCTCGGGGCATCCTCACCGCCGGGTGGCTGGACCCGAACCTGATGGTCCAGGTGGGCGACGAGCCGAACGTGCGTGCGGGGCACCGCGAGATCAGCGAGGGCGCGGACGTCCACAGCCAGGACATCTGGCCGTCACTGCGGTTCGACGCGAAGTCGGTGAACTCCGCCATCGGGCGCTTCCTCGCCCCTGGCTTCTACTACAAGACGTTCATCAAGCCCCAGCCGCTGTGGCCGGCCTACGAGAGCGTGCTCAAGCGCTTCGTCCACTCCGGCAGCATCGACCTGAGCACCCCGCGCGTCGAGCACGACAAGACCTACGCGCACCCGGACGTGGTCGTCGCCGGCGGCGGTCCGGCCGGTATGGCCTCGGCCACCGCCGCGGCGCGCAGCGGGGCACGGGTGCTCCTGGTGGAGGACGAGCCGGAGCTCGGCGGGCACTGGCTCTGGTCCGGTCCGGCGAAGCAGGAGGATCTCGTCCGGCTGCGCGAGGACGCCCTCACGACCCCGGGCATCGAGGTCCTGACGAACTCCGTGGTGATCGCCCGCTACGACGACAACTGGCTGGGTGTGATCGTCCGGTCGCAGGACGGGAGCGAGCGGCTGGTCAAGGTCCGCGCCAAGACGCTCGTCGCCGCACCGGGGCTGGTGGAGCGCCCGTACGTCTTCGAGGGCAACGACCTGCCTGGCGTGATGCTGATGACCGGTGCGCGCCGCCTGGTCAACCGGTACGCGGTGAGGCCCGGCACGCGCGCCGTCGTCCTCACCGCGAACGCGCATGGTGACGCCGGTGTCGAGGACCTCCGCCGTGCGGGGGTCGCCATCGAGGCGGTCGTCGACCCTCGCAAGGGCGACCGCGTCGTCCGGGCTCTCGGACGCGGCAGGCTCGAGCGGGTCGAGCTCTCGACCGGGCAGGTGGTCGAGGCCGACCTCCTGGTCACGGCGGTGGGCTGGACCGCGCCCACCTCCCTGCTCAACATGGCCGGCGATCGCCCCGTCTACTGCCCCGAGGCCGCGAGGTTCTTCCCCTCGCAGCTTCCCGACGACGTCCTGGCCACCGGCGGCATCGCCGGGGACGGCGACGACCGAGAGCTGCTCGAGCACGCGACGGCCACCGGCCGGGAGGCGGCCCGGCGAGCCCACAACCGGCTCGTCGCGCTCGCCTCACGGGTGCCGACGCTGCCCGACGGCGCCGAGCCGCCGACCCGGGACGACTCCGAGATCGAGATCCCCGACCTGCCTCGCGGGCCGCACCTCGAGCTGTTCCGATCCAGCACCCACGGCTTCGTCGACTTCTCCGAGGACGTGTCGAGCAAGGACCTCCACTCGGCGGTCCGCGAGGGCTACGACTCCGCCGAGCTGGCCAAGCGGTACACCACGGCGACGATGGGTCCCCTCCAGGGCAAGCTCGAGACGATCAACGCCGTGGCCGTGATCGCCGAGGCCAACTCCGCGACGATCGCCGAGACGGGCACGACGGTATGGCGCCCGCCGTACGCGCCGACCACGCTGGGTGCCCTCGCCGGCAGGGCCCTCGACCCGACCCGCTACTCCCCCCTGCAGCCCTGGCACGAGGCCCATGGCGCCCGGCCTCTGGTGGCCGGTGCCTGGATCCGCCCGGAGCACTACGGCGACCCGGAGGCCGAGGTCCGAGCCGTGCGCCGTGGCGTCGGCATCATCGACGTCACGCCCATCGGGAAGCTCCACCTGCAGGGCAGGGACGTCCCCGCCCTGCTGGAGCAGATGTACGTCAACAGGTGGCAGAGGCTGGGCGTCGGGCGAGTCCGCTACGGAGCCATGTGCGCGGACGACGGCGTCGTCATCGACGACGGCGTCACCGGACGCCTCGACGAGGAGCGCTACCTGATGTCGACCACCTCAGGAGGGGCCGCAGCGGTCTGGGAGTGGGTGGAGGAGCTCCTGCAGACTTCCCACCCCGAGTGGGACGTGACGTGCACTCCGGTGACGACGTCGTACGCCAGCATCAACGTCGCCGGCCCCCGTTCTCGCGAGCTGCTCGCCCGGCTCGCCGACGTCGACCTCAGCCCGGACGGGTTCGGCTACATGAACGTCCGCACCGGCACCGTCGCCGGGGTGCCGGACGTCGTCCTCTGGCGGATCGGCTTCACCGGCGAGCTGAGCTTCGAGCTGCACATCCCTGCCGGCTACGGCCTCCACGTGTGGGAGGAGCTCATGCGCGCAGGCAGCGACCTCGGGGTCCGCGCCTTCGGCGTCGAGGCCCAGCGCGTCCTGCGCCTGGAGAAGGGGCACCTCATCGTGGGACAGGACACCGACGGACTCACCCAGGCGTTCAGCGCCGGACTCGGCTGGGCCGTCAAGCTCGACAAGCCCGACTTCTCCGGGGCGCCGGAGCTGCGCTGGCAGAAGGCGTCGGGTGCGGTCTCCTCGCTCGTGTCCCTGCAACCCGTCGACCCCGCGGTCGTGCCACCGGAGGCCAGCCAGATCATCGGTCCGCGCTCGGAGATCCTGGGGCGCGTGACGTCGTCTCGTCACTCCCCCACGCTCGGCCGGTCGATCTGTCTCGCGCAGGTGCTCACCGAACACGCGGCGCCGGACTCCACGCTCAGGGTTCTGCAGCCCGATGGATCCGTCGTCGAGGCGAGGGTGTGCCCCGAGCTGGCTCATGTCGATCCCGAAGGAGAACGTGCGCGTGCCTGAGACAGTCGCCCCGAACATCGACCGTGAGGCGTCCGTGCCGGTGGCGAGGAGCCCGCTGGCGCCGGCGGGCGCCCGGGTGGTGCTCGACGGGTGGGAGTACTCCGACGGCGCGTCCTCCGGTCCCGTGCTGGTCTCGGACCGATCGGCGCTCGCCAAGGTCCACATCCGGGTGGGCGGCTCTCCGTCGGTCATCACGGCTCTGGGCACCCGGTTCGGGCGTGCCGCCTGGGCGGGCGACCGTCTGGTCGTGGGCTCGGGGCCCGATGAGTGGCTGGTCCTCGGGGCTCCCGGTCGCGCGAAGGTGCTGGCCGAGGAGTACACCCGCGCCCTTCACGCCGGCGACCCGGGCCGCGTCACCGTCGTCGACCTCACCCACGGGCGGGCGCTGATGCGGGTCAGTGGACCCGAGACCCTCGCCCTGCTTCGTCGGGTCACCGCGGTCGACCTCGACGACCGGCTGGTGCCCGACGGCTCGGCGCTGCGGACCAGCGTCGCCCGCGTCGTCACCGACGTCGTCCGTGACGACCAAGAGGGGTACCCCTCGTACCTCCTGCACTGTGAGCGGTCCAGCGGGCTCTACCTGCAGCAGTCGCTGCTCGCCGCCGGGGCGGACCTCGGCGCCGCCGCCGGCGCGAGCCGGCCGGCCTGGCCCGACCACCCCGACGCCTGAGCGACGCCCGGCCCACCGGCTCAGGCGTCGGCGGCTCTCCTGGCGGGCAGCAGGTGGCGGCGACCGGCCCACAGCGCGACGTAGACCAGTCCCACGAGGACGGGGACCTCGATGAGCGGGCCGACGACGCCGGC
>JAICSC010000256.1 GCA_025937085.1 Nocardioides sp. | reverse complement strand
GGCTTCGTCGACGTGCTCCACGAGGCGTTGGGCGGGGATCTCGTCGCGGTCACCGTCACCGGCCCCCAGCACGAGCAGGTGCCCGGTGCGGTGCTGGTGCGCGGTGGGCGGGCCTGGGTCGAGAGCGCCCAAGCCTGCGGGCTCGCCCTCACCGGCGGCGAGCGCGCGGAGAGCGCGACCACGTGGGGTGTCGGCGAGCTGCTCATACAGGCGATCGAAGCGGGCGCCACCGACATCGTGGTCGGACTCGGGGGCTCGGGCACCAACGACGGCGGCGCCGGCCTGCTCGGCGCGCTCGGAGCGACCGCGGACCGCCCACTCGACCACGGAGCGGCCGGACTGGACGGCCTCACGTCCGTCGACCTGTCCGCCCCCCGGGCTCGTCTCGAGGGCGTCACCCTCACCTGCGCCAGCGACGTGGACAGCCCCCTGACCGGGCTCTTCGGAGCGACCAAGACGTTCGGTCCGCAGAAGGGGATACCGGAGGACCGGCTCCCCGCTGTCGACGGCGTCCTCGAGGAGCTCGCCGCGGCGACCGACCGGCGTACCTCTCTGGAGAAGGGCGCCGGCGCGGCGGGCGGGCTCGGGTTCGCGCTGCTGCTGCTGGGCGCCACCCGGCGACCGGGATTCGACGTGGTGGCGGGAGCCGTCGAGCTTCCGGTCCGTGCGCGTGCCGCCGACCTGGTGCTCACGGGCGAGGGGGCCTTCGACTTCTCCAGCCGGTCCGGGAAGGTCCCGTACGGCGTGGCGTCGGTCGCCGCGGAGGCGCTCCGGCCGTGCGTGGCCCTGGCCGGGCGGGTCCTGGTCGGGGCTCGGGAGATGCGCGCCCTCGGCATCGAGTCGGCGTACTCCCTGGTCGACCTCGTGGGCGAAGAACTCGCGCTCGGAGACCCCGCGGGCAGCCTGGCGCAGCTCGCCGAGCGCGTGGCGCGCACCTGGTCGCGATGAGAGTCCCGATGACAGCCGCGATGACGGTCCGGGGTGGGCCGCGGCGTGAGGGGATCCCTCGGAATAACCGGGGCTGTGCGAGAATTGGCCCTGTCAGACGCGCCCGAGCGACGCGCTTGTCAGACCCCGACGAAGGAGCATGCAGCATGACCGACCAGGTCACCGAGCGGCGTACCGACCAGATCAACCTGAGCCCGATCGCGGCCGCCAAGGTGAAGAGCCTGCTCGACCAGGAGACGGGACACGACGACCTGCAGCTGCGCATCTCCGTGCAACCCGGTGGGTGCAGCGGGCTCCGCTACCAGCTGTTCTTCGACGAGCGCAACCTCGACGGCGACGTGGTGACCGACTTCGACGGCGTGCACGTGGTGGTCGACCGGATGAGCGTGCCGTACCTGAACGGCGCCATGATCGACTTCGTCGACTCGATCGAGAAGCAGGGCTTCACGATCGACAATCCGAACGCGACCGGCTCCTGCGCCTGCGGCGACTCGTTCCACTAGATCCACCGGAGTGCCGGGCCTGCCCGGACACCACGAGGCCCCCGCGTCATGTGTAGACGACTCCGCGGGGGCTTCGTGCGGTCTGTGTCCGTGAGGTGCTTCAGTCGAGGTAGAGGTTCAGCGCGTTGGCGATCCGCGCCGCGGCCTCGTCCACCGCGATGCCACGCTTGTGAATCTCGCGCGGGAAGTCGGCGTACTCCAGGCTCGGTGAGCCGGTGACGGCTGCTTCGGCGATCCGGTCCAGGCGCAGTGCCCGACCCGCGGCTGCCGCGTCCCGGCGCATCGCTGCCGGCGGGTCGATCTCGTCGTACGACGTGCTGGAGCGGGCCATGCGCACGCTGAGCCTGAATCCGTGGGGCCGCGCAGTAGGTGAGCCATCCACGGATTCAGGCTAACGGCTACCGATGGGTACTCCCAGCCGGATATCACCTAGTCTTGCCGAACGTGTCCCTGCTGATCTGCGGCTCCATCGCGTCCGACCACCTGATGTCGTTCGAGGGACGGTTCCGGGACTCCCTCGTCCCCGAGCAGCTCGACAAGATCTCGGTCTCGTTCCTGGTCGAGGACCTCGACATCAGACGCGGTGGAGTGGCCCCCAACATGTGCTTCGGCCTGAGCCTGCTCGGCCTGCACCCGGTGCTGGTCGGCGCCGCCGGCGAGGACTTCGTCGAGTACCGGAGCTGGTTGGAGCGGCACGGCGTCAACTGCTCCCACGTGCACATCTCCGACACGCTGCACACCGCACGGTTCGTGTGCACGTCGGACACCTCGATGGCGCAGATCGCGTCGTTCTACGCCGGCGCGATGCGCGAGGCGCGGCTGATCGAGCTGCAACCGATCGTGGACCGGGCCGGGGCACCCGACTTCGTGCTGATCGGCGCCGACGACCCGGAGGGGATGCTGCGCCACACCCGCGAGTGCCGCCAGCGCGGGTTCCGGTTCATCGCCGACCCGAGCCAGCAGCTGGCGTTCAGCGACGGCGACCTCATCCGCGACCTGATCGACGGCGCGGCGTACCTGTTCTCCAACGAGTACGAGTCGCACATGATCGAGGCGAAGACCGGCTGGTCCGCCGACGAGGTCCTTCACCATGTCGGTGTGCAGATCACCACGCTCGGGGCCGACGGCGCCCGCATCATGTCCCGCGACGCCGAGCCGATCGAGGTCAAGGCGGTGCCGGGCGTGCGGGCCGTGGAGCCGACCGGCGTCGGCGACGCCTTCCGTGCCGGGTTCCTGGCCGGGCTGGAGTGGGACTTCGGCCACGAGCGCGCCGCGCAGGTCGGGTGCGTGCTGGCGGCGTACGTCGTCGAGACGGTGGGCACGCAGGAGTACTCCTTCACCCGGCCGCAGTTCGTCGAGCGCCTCCGGGCGGCGTACGGCGACGACGCGGCTCGGGACGTGGGCTCCGCCCTCGGGCTCAGCTGACCCGGCGTACGACGTAGCGCGGGGAGCCGTCGTCGGCGGCCTCCTCGCCGACGTACTCCTGACCGGTCATCCGGCACCATGCGGGTACGTCGATGCGCGCGGCCGCGTCGGACGCGACGACCCCGACCAGGCCGCCCACCTCGACCTCACCGATGCGGCGGCCGAGCTCGATCACCGGTGCCGGGCAGACCAGGCCGCGACAGTCGACCTCGAGCATCAGACCCGTGCTCGCAGGCGCTCGACCACACCAGGGAGCACGTCGAGGAAGCGGGCGACGTCGTCCTCGGTGGTGTCCCGGCCGACGGACACCCGGACGTTCCCGTGCGTGAGGGCTCCCATGGCGGCGAGGACGTGGCTGGGCTCCACCGTCGAGGCGGTGCAGGCCGACCCGCTCGCCACCTCGAAGCCGAGCCGGTCGAGCTCGGTGACCAGCGCCTCGCCGTCGACGTACAGGCAGGAGAAGCTGACCAGGTGAGGGAGCCGTTCGCTCGGGTCCCCGACCACCTCGACGTCGGGGATGCCGCCGACGACTCGGCGGATCCAGCTGACCAGTGCATGCACCCGGAGGTTCTCGGCGTCCCGGTCGGCGACGACCGCCTGCAGCGCTGCCGCGGACGCCAGGACGGACGCCACGTTCTCGAACCCGCGCTCGTGCTCGGCCGCGCGGTCGTCCTCGGGGAACGGGTCCCGCCACCGGGCTCCCCGGCGTACGACCAGGATGCCGACGCCGGGAGGGCCGCCCCACTTGTGGGCCGACGCCGCCAACGCCGACCACCGCTCGGGCAGGGGCAGCCGGCCAGCCGACGCGCACGCGTCGACGAAGAGCGATGCGCCGTCGAGGAGGTCCGCGACCTCGGCGACCGGCTGGACGGTGCCGACCTCGTGGTTGGCCGACTGGCAGGCGACGACCGTGGCGTCGGTGACGTCCAGGTCGTCGAGCCGTACCCGCCCGGTCGCGTCCACGGCGACCGCTCGGGTCGTGGCCCCCGACCACGTCGCGGCGTGGAGGACCGCCGAGTGCTCGACCGCCGTGTGGACGATCCGGGCTCCGGTCCGGGCCGCGCCGCGGTGCAGACCGAGGAGGCCACGATGGACCGCCTCGGTGCCCGAGGAGACGAACGTGACCTCGTCGGGCCGCACCCCCAGGGCCTCGGCGGTCGCGGCCCGTGCGTTGTCCAGGACCAGCCGTGCGGAGCGGCCGGCGTGGTGCAGGCGGCGGGGGTCGGCGTACGCCGTCTCGAGGGCGGCCGCGAACGCCTGCCGGGCTGCCGGGTGGAGGGACTCTCCGGAGGCCGAGTCCAGGTAGACCCGCCGGGCCGGCTCGACCTCCCCGCCGGGCGTTTCCGTGGACACCCCGCCAAAGTAGACCTTGCGACCACCCCAGCGGTCCGACTTACCGGGCGACCCACCCCCCAGGCCGGGCCCGGGTTCGGATAGTGTGCGGAGTGTCGGAGAACGCATCTGCAGGTCCTGAGCAGAAAGGCTGGTTCGTGGGTCGGCATGTCCCCGCTGCCTCGGCCGCGACACCCCGTCGTACCCGTGGTCCGGCTCACCGGGCAGGAGTCGTGCTCGCGGCTGCGGTGCTCCTCGTCAGCCTCACCGGCTGCAGCGAGAAGACCCGGCACGAGTGGGCGAACTTCGCGATGCCCGACCCGGCCACGGAGCAGGCCCATCACACCTTCATGCTCTGGCGCTGGGCCTGGGTGGCCGCGCTGCTGACCGGGGCGCTCGTCTGGGGCCTGATCTTCTACGCCGCCTGGCGCTTCCGTCGTCGCAGCGACGACGAGGTCCCCGTCCAGACCCGCTACAACCTGCCGCTCGAGATCTTCTACACGATCGCCCCGATCATCATGGTCGTGGTGTTCTTCGTGCACACCGAGCGCACCCAGAACATCCTCACCAAAGACGTCCCGAACCCCGACGTGACGATCTACGTCGTGGGCCAGCAGTGGACCTGGACGTTCAACTACATGCCAGGCGGTGACATCAACACGCCCGGCAACCAGGTGCTCTACAGCGTCGGTCAGGCCGGCAACCCGCCGACGTTGTACCTCCCGGTCGACAAGACCGTCGAGTTCAAGCTGCACTCGCCCGACGTCATCCACGACTTCGGCGTCCCCGGTTTCCTGGAGAAGCAGGACGTCATCCCCGGTCCCCAGTACCAGGACAACCACTTCCAGGTGAAGCCGACCGCCGTAGGCACCTACGACGGCAAGTGCTACGAGCTGTGCGGGGTCTACCACTCGCGCATGCTCTTCAACGTCAAGATCGTCAGCGACGCCGACTTCCAGGCCTATCTCCAACAGCTGCGGGCCCAGAAGAACGTCGCCGCCCAGCCTCTGCTCGGTGGCATCACCAGCCAGACCCAGGCCGGGGTCGAGAGCGGTTCGCAGGGAGGCTCCGAATGACCGCTACCACACCGTCCACCGCTACCACCATCGTCCAGCCGCGCCGTGAGCTCGGCCGGCGGATCGTCAGGGTCATCACCTCGACCGACCACAAGGTGATCGGCAACCTGTATCTGTGCACGTCGTTCGGCTGGTTCCTGATCGGCGGCATCATGGCCATGATCATGCGGTCGGAGCTGGCCAACCCGGGCATGCAGTTCGTGAACGACGAGGTCTACAACCAGCTG
>JAICSC010000283.1 GCA_025937085.1 Nocardioides sp. | reverse complement strand
CTCCTGGTCACCACCACAGGGCTGCGTCGCGGCGAGCTGGCCGGCCTGTTACGTCACGACATCGACCTCCACCACGGCACCGTCACCCCGAGCCGGCCTCGGGTCGTCGCAGCGGGCCGAGCCATCGAGTCCGACACCAAGACCCGCGCCGGTGAGCGCACTCTGGCGCTGGATCCGACCACCTGGGACGCCCTGCGCGACTACCTCGCGGTGTGGGACGAAGAGCGCGGACTCCTGGGCCAGAGCACGCAACTGCTGTTCGTCTGGCCGGACGGGCAACCCCTGCACCCGGACACGATCACCGCGCTGTTCCACCGTCACTGCGAGAAGGCCGGGTTGCCCAGGATCCGGCTGCACGACGTGCGGCACTCCTACGCCACGGCCGCCCTCAAGGCCGGCGTCCCCGCCAAGATCATCAGCGAGCGGCTGGGCCACTCGACGGTCGCGTTCACGTTGCAGACCTACACCCACGTGATCCCCGGAATGGACAAGGCGGCAGCCGACCAGGTCGCCGACTTGATCCTCGGCACCATGGCTCCGGACCCGACGTCCGATGTTCGCGGATCCGTTCGCGAGACGTCCGAATCGCCTCTCGGGGAAAGCGAAGGACCCGCTGACACTGCGGATAACCGCAGGTCAGCGGGCCCTTCCTCCAGTAGCGGGGGCGGGATTTGAACCCGCGACCTCTGGGTTATGAGCCCAGCGAGCTACCGAGCTGCTCCACCCCGCGTCGGTGAGCGTCACTCTACGGGAGCGGGTGGGGGCGTTCAAATCGCGGTGGTGCCGAGGGGCTTCACTTCAGCAGGTTGAGGGCTCTGGCGACCTCGACGCGGGCGCGGTGGTTGAGCCGCACCCACTCCGCGCCCTTGCCGTTGGCCAGGGCCTGGTCCGCGGCGGCGAAGTCGCGCTCGGCACGCTCCAGGAGCGCGTGGGCCTGGGCCATGGCGCTCTTGTTGGTGTGGTTCTTCCCGCCGTTGTGGTTGTTCCCGTTCCCGTTGTTGTTCCCGTTGGTCGGCGGCTGGGCGGTCCCGGTCATGTCCTTGATGGCGTCGACGAGCGTCTCCCCGATGCCCGACTTCGAGCCGTAGGACACCATCACGTACCGCAGAGTCAGGTACGACGAAGTCGAGGTCTGCTCGCGCTGGGCATAGACGGGTACGACGTACATCAGGCCGCCGGCGAGCGGCACCGAGACGACGTTGCCGTACTGCGGAGTGGCGTTGCCGAGCCGGAACGACTGGGTCTTGCTGGAGATCCGAGGGTCGGAGAGCAGCTGGCTGTACGCCTGCGCCGGGCCCGGCAGGTTCTTGTTGGTGGGCTGCTGGACGGTGATCGTCCCGTAGTCCGGAGAGGTGGGATCGGAGTCGGCGCTGACGAAGCCGGAGAGGGTGGTCTTGTTGTTCGGCACGTAGCTCGAGGTCAGCGACCACACCTCGTCCCCGGTCTTCGGGTCGGCGGTGAACATCCGGATCGGTGACTGGTTCTGGTCCTTCTGGACCGCGTCGGGCGAGACCTGCCACTGGTCGTTGGCCTGGATGAAGTCGTTGGGGTCGTTCACGTGGTAGCGCGCGTACTGGAAGCGCTGCACCTTGAACAGGTCCTCGGGGTACCGCAGGTGCGGCAGCAGGTCGCTGGGGATGTCCTTCTTGTCCAGCACCGTGCCCGGGAACGCGCTGCGCCACGCCTGCAGGATCGGGTCGGACTCGTCCCACGCGTACAGCGTGACCTTGCCGGTGTAGGCGTCCACGGTCGCCTTCACCGCGTTGCGCATGTAGTTGATCTGGTCCGTGGGCAGGGTCCGGACACCCGGTGGCCGGCCGACCACGTCACTGGTCATGTCGGAGAACGAGTCGCGCTCGGACTGCGGGTAGGAGTCGGTGGTCGTGTAGCCGTCGACCACCCAGTCGACGTGACCGCCGACGACCACCGGATAGACGTCGCCGTCGAGAGTCAGCCACGGTGCGACCTTCTCGACCCGCTGCGCCGGGTCGCGGTAGTAGAGCACCCGGCTCTCCGGGTGGACGCGGGAGGACAGCAGGAAGTTGCTGTCGCCGAACTTGATGGCGTACATCAGCTTGTGGAAGAACCCGCCGACTCCGACCCCTCCCCCGCCGTCGTACGTCGTGTAGTCCTGCGTACCGTTCGGCGCCAGGTTGACCTCGACGTTCGGGGCGCCGGGCTCCTTGCCGACGATCGAGTAGCTGGGCATGTTGTCGGCGAAGTAGATGCGGTTCTCGAACGGCCCGGTGGACCTCTCCAGCGAGTCCTGGCCCGGGTCCTGGCCCTGCGCCCACTCGATCTGCTGGCTCTCCTGGGCGTCACCGGGCGGCCGTTGGTTGGCGAACGCCGCGATGATCCCGCCGCCGTGGGTGTACACGGTTCGCAGGTTCGACCAGCTCTGGTTGCCGGAGTTGATGCCGGTCTGGTCCAGCTCGCGCGCACCGATCACCACAGCCCGGTCCACGCCGTCGATCGGGTAGTGGTCGACGTCGAGGACGTCGCTGACGGAGTAGTACCCGTACACCGCCTGGATCTGCCGGAACGCCTGGGAGATCTTGCTCGGGTCGACCACCGGGGCAGAGTTCGTCTGGTCGATCAGGTCCTGCACGGTGGCGGGCGTCGCCGGAGCCGGCTTCTCCTGGGTCACGTTGATCTTGTTCAGGTCGTACGCCGCGCGCGTGGCCTTGATGTTCTGCTCGATGTAGGTCCCCTCCCTCCCCGGCACGTTGGGGTTGACCGTGAAGTGTTGGACGAACGCCGGCCAGATCAGGCCGAGCAGGATCGAGGTCACCACCAGCAGTGAGATGCCGACCCCCGGCAGCAGCCACACCCGCCGCCAGGCAGTCACGAAGAACAGCAACGCACAGATCAGAGCCACCCCGACCAGGATGCTCCGGGCCGGCAGCTCGGCGTGCTGGTCGGTATATCCCATCCCGCTGACCACCGAGCCGGAGCCGGTGACGAGGTCGAACCGGTCGAGGTAGTACCCGATCGCCTTGGCCGACAGCGCCAGCCCACCCAGGACGGCCAGCTGGATGGTCGCGGTGGAGGACATCCGGTCGGTGGCCGACTGGAGCCTGATCCCGCCGTACAGGTAGTGCACGACGACCGCGGTGATCGCCGACAGCACGAGCACCGCGATCGCGAAGCCCACCAGGAAGTGCAGCCACGGCAGCGTGAAGACGTAGAAGCCGACGTCCTTGTGGAAGTAGTGGTCCTCGGTGTGGAACGGCTCGCGGTTGGCCCACAACAAGAACGTGCGCCACTTGCCGTTGGCCGCGACCCCGCCGAAGAGGCCGATCACGCTGGAGACCGACACCAGCAGCAGCGTCCGGATCGGCGCGACCGCGTCTCGATAGCGGTCGAGGCCGGTCTGCTCCGGCGAGTCGGGACGATGGAAGGGTCGCGCCCGGAACGCGATCACCATGTTGACGGCCACGCTGGCCGCCATCACCAGGCCGAAGCCGAAGAAGAGACCGACCCGGGTCCACAGCATCTTGTCGTAGACGCCGGCGTACCCCACCGAGCCGTACCAGAGCCGGTCGGTGTAGATCGAGGCGGTCAGGGTGACCAGGAAGAACGCCACGATCACGCCGAGGACGGAGAACAACAGGATCCGGGCCCGGCGCGAGCGCCGGGGCCGGAAGTCGTCGAACTCCTCCTCGAGAGCGTCACTCATCGCGGCGTGTCCTCCCGGCGCCCGTCGGCGGAACCGTCGTCGGAGCCGCTGTCCTCGAGAGTGGCGCGCACCAGCCGGACCAGCCCCGGCACCAGGTCGGTGCCGGTGAGCACCGACTCGTCGTCGTCGTGCGCGCGCAGCCGGAGCGCGCAGTACGACGCGCCGGTGCGCGTCGCGGCGGCCACGATCCGGACCTCCTGCCGGTCCGGGTGTTCGGCGGCGAACATCGCGGCCGCGTGGGGCTGGTCGGGCAGCTGGGCCTCGACGTCCGGGGGCAGCACGACCCGCTCGACGAGCGCCGCACAGCCGAGCACGGTCTCGGGCCAGGTGATGCCGGTGAGCTGCTCCTCGAGGGCCCGGCCCGCGGCCAGCCCCTCCTGCTCGACCGGCGTCAGCGGCTCCTCCCCCAGGCTGTCGGCCAGCTGCGGCTCGCGCGCGGCCAGCCGTGCCGTCTCGACCAGCGCGAACAGCCGGGCCGGCTGGTCCCAGCCCGACTCGGCGGCGTGCCGCTCGATCTCCAGGACGGCGGTCGCGAGCCCCTCGTCGGCGTCGATCATCGAACTCATGCGGCCGGCCTGTCGGCGGCGGTGCACTGCGGCAGCTTCGCGTCGTGGTTCTTCGCCCATGCGGTCACCTCGGCGACTGCGTCCTTCAACGTGGCCGCCTTGGCCAGCCGCATCGAGCCGTGGTCGCTGGTCATCGCGTCGGGGCAGTTGGCCGGTGGCACCAGGAACAGCTGGGCGCCGTCCTGCCGCGCCCCGGCGATCTTCTGCTGGATGCCGCCGATCTCGCCGACGTCGCCGCGGGCGTTGATCGTGCCGGTCCCGGCGACGGCACCCCCCGCCGTCAACGACCCGGGCGTGAGGGTGTCGTAGATCGACAGCGCGAACATCAGGCCCGCGCTCGGGCCGCCGATGTTGTCGCTGATGTGGACCGAGACCTTGAACGGGAACGTGTAGCCGATGCCGAGGGTCACTCCGATCAGGCGGTTGCCCCCCTTCGTGGTCGGCGCGACCCGCACGGTGACCGACTTCCCCTTCCGGTCGACGGTGACCGGCACCGACCGACCGTCCGG
>JAICSC010000304.1 GCA_025937085.1 Nocardioides sp. | reverse complement strand
GGTCTCGCCCGTCGCCGTCCTCATCGCCGGTGCCGCCGCCCAGCGGAACGTCGACTCGCCCCTGCCGACGCTCGTGACGGTGATCGTGCTGCTGGGTCTGGCCAGGGTCGGTACGACGCTCCCCAGCGACTCGCTCCGGATCACTTCGCTCTCGACGGCGGCTCTCGGTTGGCTCGCCCTGGTGACCGGGGCAGTGAGGCTCGCCGGGGTCCCGATCACCGTCGCGCACTACGCCGGAGACCTCGCTGCGTGGCCGTTCCTTGCCGCCATCGTCACCGCGGCCGCGGTCGGTCCGGTGACCGGCGTACGACGTGCCGCCCTGCCGGGTTACGCCGTCGCCGCACTCGTCGGTTCCTATGCGCTGGTGCTCCCGGTCCTCGACAACGCCCGGACCGCGGCCGTGGCGGCCCTCGTGGTGGTGGCGGTCGCGTGGGTCGTCGTGACGATGCTCGCTCCGCGCTCCCTGCGTGCCCCGGCTCTGGTGCCGCTCGCCGGCACTCTCGTCCTGTCCGCGGTGGCGGTTGCCGAGCTGGTCGGTGACGCCGGACACGCGGTGCTGTCGGTCGGTGCGCCGTTCAGCCGGACGTTCGGGGTGCACGTCGCCGAGGTCCACGCGTGGGCCTCCCCGCTTCTCCTCGTCCCGAGCGCACTGACCCTCGCGGCCGCCGGGTGCGCGGCGTACCAGCTCGTCGAGCCCGTGTCGCGGTCCACGTGGGTCCTCGCGCTCGGCACCGCGGCCGGGTTCGGCGCCGTCGTCACGCTCTCGCTGTACGACGTCCCGCTCGCCGTGGTCGTCGGGGCCATCGTCGCGGCGTCCGTCGGGTGCTTCGTGACCGCGGAGCGGCTGAACCGACCACGGGCCGGCGTTGCCCGGACGGTCGTCCTCGGGCTCATCTCCGCAGCAGCCCTGCTCGCTCTGCCCAGCGACCGGATGGTCGCCGGCGTGCTCGCCGTCGCCTGTGCCATGGCCGGCTACCTGATGGCGCGCAGCGACCTGACCGGATCGGCGGCGGCGTTCTGCTTCCCGATCGCCTTCGCGGGGCTGGTCTGGGCCGGTGGCAACGCGCTCGGCGTCGACGAGCAGTTCCGGGCGGTCCCGGTGCTGCTCGTCCTGGGTGGGCTGGCGATCTGGCGACCTCGGCTCGAGCTCGAGTCGTCGTCGGCGCTCGTGGGGACGTGGATCTCGGCGGCGTCCGTCCTGGTCGCCGGTGACCTGCTGGTGTCCCTCGCGGTGCACCTGACGGTGGCCGGTGCCCTGGTGACCACGACGTCGATCGTCCACCCGAGCCGGCGAACGCTCGCGTGGGCCGGCGGGCTGCTCCTGGCGGCCGCCACCTGGGTGCGCCTGTTGGACCTCGGCGTCCAGGTCCCCGAGGCGTACACGCTCCCGTCGGCGCTCGTGCTCGTCGCGGTCGCCACGTGGCGGCTGCGCGAGGACGATCAAGCCGCGACGCTCCCCGTCCTCACCCCCGGGCTGGCGCTGGCCACGGTGCCCTCGCTGATCGCGACGCTCGACGACCCGTACTCCCTACGAGCCCTGCTCCTCGGGGCGGCCTGCGTGGCATTGACGATGGCCGGCGTCGTACTCCGATGGAGCGCGCCGCTCGTGGTCGGCACCGCCGTCGGCGCCCTGCTCGTCCTCCGCGAGCTCGCGCCGTACGCCGCACAGGTGCCCACCTGGCTGACGATCGGCGTCTCCGGCGCGCTGCTGCTTCTGGTCGGCATCACCTGGGAGAGCCGAATGAAGGACGCCCGCCGCGCGTCGCACTACCTCGCCGCCCTGCGCTGACTGGTAGGTCTTGATTGCCTCGGCGGTCCTGCGTGGCTATCGAGGGATCAGCAGCGGCTGCACGATCTGGCGGGCCGAGTGGATGCGGGACTTGACGGTGCCTACGGGGATGTCGAGCAGATCGGCGATGTCGGAGTACTCCAGCTCCTGCACGTCGCGGAGCAGCAGCGGCTCGACCAGGGCGGGGTGGTCGGCCCCGAGCGTCTCCAGGGCCTCCAGGAAGTCGAGCCGGCTGCCGGCGATCACGCTCGTGGTGCGGGGATCGGCGGCCGAGGGCAGCTCCTCGGTGGGCAGCTCGGCGGAGCGGCGCTTCAGGCTCCGGTAGGTCGAGCGGGCGCTGTTCGAGGCGACCGCGTGCAGCCAGGTGGTGAAGCGGCTGCGCCCCGCGAAGGTGCCGATCCGGGTCGAGACCAGGAGCAGCGCGTCCTGGGCCGCCTCCTCGGCATCCTCGGGGTAGAGCAGCATCCGGCCACAGATCCGGCGTACCCGCGGCTGGATCGCGATCAGGAGCTGGTTCAGCGCCTGCTGGTCGCCACCGGCGGCCCGGACCGCAAGCGCGTCCAGGTCGGGCGTCTCCTGCGCGTCGTCCACCTGTGTGCCTCCGAGAGTCGATCGGCTGATCAGGCACACTACCCAGCGTGTCTCTTCCTGTCCGGCTCGGTCGTCTCACGCAGGTGGAGCGGCTCGGGGTCGGCGGGTTCGCCTCGGTATGGCTCTACCGCGACGACGAGCTGCAGTCCGACGTCGCGGTCAAGGCGCTCGCCGACAACTGGGCGCAGCGGCTCGACATCCGCGACCGGTTCCTGCAGGAGGCGCGCATCCTGCGGCGGGCAGACTCCGACTACGTGGTCCGTGTGTACGACGTCGGCGAGGCGGAGGGCACGCCGTACTTCGTGATGTCGTACGCCGACCGGGGCACGGTCGCGAACCTGCTCGAACGCAAGGGGTCGATCGGGCTGGACCGCACCCTGGCTGTGGTGACCCAGGCCGGGGCCGGCCTCACCGTGCTGCACGGGCAGGGGTCCATCCATCGCGACATCAAGCCCGCCAACCTGCTGCTGCGCACCGACGGCCCGGGCACCCGGGTGATGGTCGCCGACCTCGGCGTGGCGAAGGCGATGCTGCACTCCAGCGGGTTGACCCACGTCGTCGGGACCCCGGCGTACATGGCCCCGGAGCAGGCCACCGGCGGTGGTGTCGACGAGCGGGCCGACGTGTACGCGCTGGCGGCGGTGACCTACCAGCTGCTCACGGGGGAGGTGGCGCACGCCGGCTCGCTGGCCGACCTCGCCCACCTCGAGCCGCCCGCACCGCCGTCCGAGCTGGCCGATCTCCCCCCGGAGGTCGACGACATCGTGCTACGCGGCCTGGCGCCCGACCGCGACGAACGGTGGCCGGACGTGCGGTCGTTCGTGAACGCGCTCCACGCGGCAGCACCGGAGCAGGCGCACACGCTCCTCATCAGCCCCCCGGGCCGCGGTCCGGCGACGACGCGCGACCAGGCGCCGACGGGGTCGCACGTGCTCCTCGCGCTGGTGTGCCTCGCGGTGTTCGTCGCCTGCTTCGCCGGCGCCTGGGTGGTCACCCAGCAGGTGCGCTGACGCGGCCGCACCCGATTCCCGGGTGTCCTGGCGGGAGCACTATCGTGCGAAGTGGGTCACACCACCGATCGTGGCCCGCTCCTCGCCACCCACCCGCGTGGCGCGACCGAACAGAGGACGTCCCCCGATGCCTGCCGAGCCTGCCGAGCCTGCCGTACCAGGATCGATTCCCACGCCAGCGAGCTCCGTCGACGGTGTCGACGTCTTCGAGCTCGGCGCCGAGCACGAGCAGCTCGTGTTCTGCAACGACCCCTCGACCGGGCTGCGGGCGATCATCGCCATCCACTCCACGGCACTCGGCCCGGGCCTGGGCGGCACCCGCTTCTACCCGTACGCCGCGACCGCGGACGCGGTCCGCGACGTCCTGAACCTCTCCCGCGGCATGTCCTACAAGAACGCCCTCGCCGGACTCGACCTCGGTGGCGGCAAGGCCGTCATCATCGGCGATCCGCACAAGGACAAGAACGAGGCGTTGCTGCGTGCGTACGGCCGCTTCGTGCAGTCACTGAACGGTCGCTACATCACCGCCTGCGACGTGGGGACCTACTCGGTCGACATGGACGTCGTGGCTCGTGAGTGTGGTTACGTCACCGGCCGGACCGTCGCCCACGGAGGCGCCGGCGACTCGTCGGTGCTCACGGCGTACGGCACCTTCCAGGGGATGCGCGCCAGCGCCGCGGCCGTGTGGGGACAGCCGACGCTGTCCGGCCGGACCGTCGGCGTCGCCGGCGTCGGCAAGGTCGGCCACCACCTGGTCAGGCACCTCGTCGACGACGGGGCGCGGGTCGTGGTCACCGACGTGGACCCGGCCGCCGTGGAGGCGATGGTCACCAAGTACGGCGCGACCGCGGTCCCCGACACCGGCGCGCTCGTGCGGTCGGAGATCGACGTCTACGCGCCGTGTGCGCTGGGCGGGGCGCTG
>JAICSC010000052.1 GCA_025937085.1 Nocardioides sp. | reverse complement strand
GGCGCTGGACGCACTGACCGGCGGACTGCTGCCCGACCTCGACATGGCGGCCGCCGAGCTGCCGGGGGTGTTCGCCGACGCGATCCGCTCCGAGCTCCGGAGCCGGCTGCGTCGACTCGACGACGTACTCGTGGCGCCCCTCCTGGATGCCGTGGGCGATCGCGAGCTGGTGCTGACTCCGTCCGGGGTGTTGGCCTCCGTGCCCTGGACGATCCTGCCGAGCAACCACGGTCGGTCTGTGACCGTGGCGCAGTCGGCGACGTCGTGGTTGTCCCGCTCGGGTGTGCCCCTCAACTCCGCCTCCGCCGGCTTCGTCGCCGGCCCTCGGGTGGCGCAGGCCGAGTCCGAGACGACTGCGGCCGCGGCGGCCTGGCGGACCGCGGCGGTGCTGCACGGGCCCGACGCGACGGCCGAGGCGGTCAGCAAGCTGGCCGGGTCGGTGGACGTGCTGCATGTCTCGGCGCACGGCCGTCACTCCTCGGAGAACCCGCTTTTCTCGGGCTTCGAGCTCGCCGACGGTCCGTGGTTCGGCTACGACATCGACCAGCTGAACGCGGTCCCCGACATCGTGCTGCTGTCGGCGTGCGAGGTCGGGCGCTCGACGTTGCGCGGGGGTGAGGAGCTGATCGGGATGACCGCGGCGTGGCTGCACGCGGGCACCCGCTGCGTGATCGCCTCTGCCGCGGCCATCAACGATGCGGTGGCGCACGACGTACTCGTGGCAGTGCACCGGGAGCTGTCCTCGGGTCAGGCTCCGGCTGCCGCGTTGGCACGGGCGCTCGCCGAGGTCGATCCCGACGGGCCACCCGCGCCGCTGATCTGCTTTGGTTGAGCAGTCGCGCGTGAGGGACGAACGCGCGGCGTGGGCGAAACCAGGTTGAGCGAGCCCACGGCTGAGCTCGCGAAGCCGTGCAAGGCGAGCCGAAACCCGGTGACGGCGCCTGGGGCCGTGACCCCGTGGTCTCGACAAGCTCGACCGACGGGTCCCCTACACCCGGGAGCGGATGGCCTCGAAGTCGGCCACGTGCTCCTCGGCGCCGCCGGGGGTCTCGAAGACCACCGGGGCGGCGGCGTCGCGGATCACCTGGGCGAGAAGGTCGGGTCCGATCTTCCCGGAGCCGACGTTGGCGTGGCGGTCGGCGCCTGAGTCGAAGTCGTCGCGGCTGTCGTTGCAGTGGACGAGGTCGATGCGGCCGGTGACCGACCGGACCTCGTCGACCACCGACTCCAGCGGGAGGCCACCGGCGTGGGCGTGGCAGGTGTCGAGGCAGAAGCCGACGTCCCCCGACCCGGACGCCGCGGAGATCGCCTCGAAGACGCCCTTGATCCGGTCGAGGTAGCGGGTCATCGCGTTGTCGCCGCCCGCGGTGTTCTCGATCAGCAGCGGGATCTTGATGTCGGTCGCCTCGACCGCCTTGCGCCAGTTGTCGAAACCGACCTCGGGGTCGTCGTCCTTGTTCACGTGCCCGCCGTGGACGATCAGTCCCTTCGCCCCGATCGACGCGGCGGCATCCATGTGCTGCTGGAGGAGCTTGCGGGACGGGATGCGGATGCGGTTGTTCGTGGTGGCCACGTTGACGATGTACGGCGCGTGCACGTACAGCCCGATGCCTGCAGCCTCCGCGTCGTCACGCAGGCCGTCCGCGCCGCCGGCGTACCGGAACTCGGGGCCCTGGTAGCCCTGTGGGTCACCGAGGAAGAACTGGACGTGCGCCGCCTGCCTGGCCTTCGCCTCCGCGATCGGGTCGGTCTGCTCTACGTGGGCGCCCAGGTCCGGGGTGGCGATGCCGCTCATGCCTGCCATCGTAGGAAGCCGGACCGACAGTGCGACCTCCGCGGGCCGGCAGGGCCGGTCAGTGGCAGGCTGGGCCCATGGAAGTCCTCGTGCTGATCCTCTTCATCGTGACGCTGGTCGGCATCGTCGTCGCCGGCCTCTGGACGATCGCGGTCTCCTTGAACAGCGGCACCCGCGACTGACCGCCGACGTGCGCTGAAGCCGGGCTCAGTGCTCCCAGCGGCTCGCCGCCGTGACCTCCTCCGCCGTCGCGCCCTCGAAGAACTCCAGCTCGGACTCCCGCACGGCCGAGATCGCCTCGACCAGCGGTTCGCCGAAGGCCCCCACCAGGACCTCGTCCGAGACGAACGCGTGCAGCGCCTCGCGCAGCGTCTCCGGGAGGCGTCGGATCCCGCGGTGCTCCAGGGTCGCCTCGCTCAGGGTCGCCGGGTCGACGTCCACCGGCTCCGGCAGGCCGGCCCCGGAGTCGAGCCCGGCGGCCCCGGCCGCGACCAGCCCGGCCAGCATCAGGTACGGGTTTGCGTGCAGGTCGAAGCACTTCACCTCGAGGTTGGCGGCCCACTCCTCGCTGCCGCTCGACCCGGTGACCATGCGGAGCGCAGCCTCACGGTTCTCCAGGCCCCAGCAGGCGTAGGCGCCGGCCCAGTGCTGCGGGACCAACCGGAGGTACGACGCGACCGACGGCGCGCCGACCGCCAGCAGGCCCGGCAGGTGCTCGAGGACGCCGCCCGCGAAGGCCGTCGCCTCGTCGGTCAGCCCGAACCGGCCGGACCCACCGGCCATCAGGTTCCGCTCGTCGCGCCCGAGGCTGAGGTGCACGTGGCCTCCGTTGCCGACGCCCGCCGCGTCGACCTTCGGCGAGAACGACGTACGCAGGCCGTGCCGAACGCCGACCCCGCGGATCGTCGAGCGGACGAGTACCGACGTGTCCGCGGCATGCACCGGGGACTCGGGGGCGACCGACAGCTCGAGCTGACCCGCGGCGTACTCGGGGTGGAACTGCTCGACGCGGACACCCTCCTCGGCGAGGGCGGTGAGGACGTCGCGGCTGTAGTCGGAGGCGTTGGCCAGCCGGGCCAGCCCGTACGCCGGCCCCTCCGCCGCCGGCACGTACTCGTCGGCGCCGGTCGAGACCACCCACTCGATCTCGAGCGCCGACAAGACGTTGATCCCCTTCGCCGCGAGGTCGTCCACGACGCGGGACAGCAGCAGCCGCGAGTCGAGCGGGTAGGGGTCCCCGGTCTGGGCGTACCTGTCACCGGGCGCCCATGCCCAGCCCGGCTGGGCGGCGAGCACGACGAGCCGGTCGAGGTCGGGCACGATCCGCTGGTCGCCCACCGGCGCCTGGCCGCCGGGGGGCGCGGCCACCCAGTCGTCGAAGCGGAAGTAGTCGAACGCCGTGGAGAACCCGACCCCCCACGCGGCCAGGGCCGGCAGCCGGTCCAGCGGCACCGCCTTCGCCCGCGAGATGCCGGAGTTGTCGACGAAGCTGGTGGCGACCGCGACGACGCCGCGGTCGGCGAGGTCCTGGACCAGCCCCTCGGCGCGGTTCGAGCGACGGTCACGTTCGGCGAGGTCCACGAGGGCTCCCTTCGGATCCGTGCGTGACGAGCGACGGGCGCCACGGAATGGACGAGTCTGGACAAAGAATAGGGCCGGGATCACACTCCGGAGTGGTCAGTTCTCGTCGAGAGGAACCCCCCATGACCGCTTCCGCCCGTGAAGGTACGTCGCTACGTCGCTCGCTCTCGGTCTGGCAGGCGGTCGGTCTCTCGATCGCGCTGATGGCGCCGAGCATGGCAGCCAACATCAACCCGCAGGGCACGGCCGGGCTGGTGGGTCGGGCCACGCCGTTGGCGTTCTTCCTCGCCGCGATCGCGGTGCTGCTGATCGCCTACGTCTTCGTCCGGCTGTGCCAGTACTACCGGCATGCGGGATCGGTGTACGTGTTCGCGGGCGCGACCCTGGGCGCGCCGGCCGGCGCGATCGCCGGGCTCGGGCTGATGGGCACGTACACGTTCTACGCGCTGGTCACGTCCTCGGCGGCCGGGATCTTCGGCTCGGAGTGCCTCGACATCATCGGGGTCTGGAACAACCAGCCGTCCTGGTCCGGCTTCCTGGTCGGCTTCATCGCGCTGGTGATCGCGCTGTTCCTGGCGATCGTCCCGGCCAAGCGAGCGGCCAAGGTGCTGCTCAGCGTCGAGGGCATCACGGTGGCCCTGATCCTGGTCGTCTCGGCAGTCGTGCTGGTGAAGATGCTGGCCGGCAACGCGCCCGGTGACGCGACCTTCACGATGAAGGTCTTCACGGTGCCGTCGGGCACCAGCAGCTCGACCCTGTTCCTCGGCATCGTCTTCGGCCTGCTCTCGTTCGCCGGGTTCGAGGCCGCCTCGACCCTGGGCGAGGAGACGCACCATCCGCAGCGCGACATCCCGCGGGCGATCCTCGGCACCGCGATCTTCGGCGGCATCTACTTCACGGTGGTCACGGCCATCGAGGCGATGGGCTTCGGCGCGGACGACAAGGGCGTGGCCGCCTTCATCGCCTCGGGGAACACCAAGGGCGCGCTGGGCGAGCTGGGATCGTCGTACGTCGGCAACTGGCTCGGCGACCTGATCACGCTCGGTGCGGCCGTCTCGGCGTTCGCCTGCTGCCTGGCCTGCGTGGTGGGAGGTTCGCGGCTGCTGTTCGCGATCGTCCGCGACCTCGCACCCGGGCACCCCGTCGGGCGCACCGGCGTCAATGACACCCCGGCGGTGGCTGCCATGGTCATCGCCGTCGTCGTGTTCCTGATCGGGCTGATCTGCGCGGTGTTCTTCAACGCCGTGCCGTTCGACACGTTCCTGTGGAGCGGCACGATCGGCACCCTGATCCTGCTGGTCGCCTACATCCTGGCCACGGTCGGCTGCATCAAGCTGATCTGGATCGACCAGAAGATGCCGCAGGTGCCGAGGTGGGAGATCGTGATCCCGGCCCTCGCGCTGGTGATGATCGTCTACACGATCTACCGCAACGTCATCCCGTACCCGACCTCCGGACCGGCCCAGTGGTTCCCCGTCGTCGCGCTCGGCTGGATCTTCGTGGTGACCCTGGTCGCCTTCTTCGTGCCGGGCTTCGCCCAGCGGCTCGCGGGCGGACTGCGGGACCTGGACCGCGGTGAGGCGGAGGGTGAGCCGGAGGTCGTGGGTGGCTGACGGCTCGGGCCTGCCACTCGACTCGTTGGTGGATCTCGTCGACCACCACTGCCACGGCATTCTCACCGCCGACCTGGACCGGGCGACGTTCGAGGGGTTGATGAACGAAGCCGTCCGGGCGAGCCCGCTCGGGACCACGCTCTTCGACTCCACGCTGGGCTGGGCGATGCGGCGGCACTGCGCTCCGGTGCTCGACCTCGAGCCGCTGGTGCCGGCCGACGAGTACCTGGCCAGGCGTGCCCAGCTGGGTGCGGTCGAGGTGAGTCGCCGGCTGATGAGGGCCGCCGGCATCGGGACGTTCCTCGTCGACACTGGACTGGGCCCGCGCGAGCTGACCTCGATGACCGAGCTCGCCCACCTGGCCGGTGGTACGGCGCGCGAGGTGGTGCGGCTCGAGCGCCTCGCCGAGGAGGTGCTCGCCGGAGGGACTCGAGACTTCGCCGGTGAGGTGGAGACCCGGCTGCGGGCGGCGCTGCTGGGCGGGGCGGCCGGCGCGAAGAGCATCGCGGCGTACCGCGTCGGCCTCCGCCTGCCCCCGAAGAAGCCGACCAAGGCGGAGCTCCGCCACGCCCTGGTCCGGGCGAACCCGGCGCGGCTCGTCGACCGGACCGTCAGCGGCTGGCTCGCCCACACCGCCGTCGAGATCGGTCTTCCCCTGCAGTTCCACGTGGGGTACGGCGACAGCGACCTGGACCTGCTCGACTGCGATCCCCTGCGGTTGACCGGGTTCCTGCGCACCACCCAGGGGTACGGCGTCCCGGTGCTGCTGCTGCACAACTGGCCCTACCACCGCAACGCGGCGTACCTCGCCCAGGTCTTCGACCACGTCTTCATGGACCTCGGCCTGACCACGCACAACACCGGGGCGCTCGTGACCGGGGTGCTGCGTGAGACGCTCGAGCTCGTGCCCTTCGGGAAGCTGCTGTTCTCCTCGGACGCCTACGGGCTCGCCGAGCTGTACCTCCTCGGCGCCCTTCTCTTCCGGCGCTCGATGTCGGTCGTGCTCGGCGAGCTGGTGGCAGCGGGCGAGACGACACCGGAGGACGCGGCGTACGTCGCGGGCCTGGTCGCGCGCGAGAACGCCCGGCGGGCCTACGGGCTGTGACCGGCCCGTGACCGGCCCTGAGACGGACGTGCTCGCGACGCGGTGGCGGGCCGCGGTGCAGGAGCTCCTGCCGGCGGCGACCGCCCTGCGGCGCGAGCTGCACGCCTCGCCCCTCGTGGGTGGGAACGAGACCGAGACCGCGCAGCGCGTCGTCGACTGGATCGGTCTTGGCGAGGGCGAGGTGGTCGCCGGCACCGGTCGTCTGCTGCGGCTGCCGGGCGGGACCGGCACGATGATCGCGGTCCGGGCCGAGCTGGACGGGCTCCCGGTCGAGGAGGCGACCGGGGTCGCGTGGGCGTCGACGAATGGCGCGATGCACGCCTGCGGGCACGACGTACACCTGGCCGGGCTCGCGGCTGTGGTGCGCGCGGCGGCGGCGCTCGACCTACCACGTCCGCTGCTCGCCCTGCTCCAGCCACGTGAGGAGGGCGTCGACTCCGGGGCGCAGGACGTGGTCGACGAGGGCGGGCTCGACGGGGTCGAGGCGGTCGTGGCCGCGCACGTGCAGCCGAGGGTCGAGAGCGGGGTGATCGCGGTGACGCCCGGACCCGTGAACGCCGCGATGGACACCTTCCGGGTCGAGGTGAGTGGTCGGGGTGGGCACTCCGGCTATCCGCACACCGTCGACGACTCGGTGCTGGCCATGTCGGCGGTGGTCGTGGCGCTGCAGCAGGTCGGCGCTCGACGGATCGACCCGACGGCCGGAGTGGCGTGCATGGTCAACCAGGTGCGCGCCGGCTCCGCGGACAACGTCGTCCCGTCGCGGGCGGTGTGCTCCGGGACGGTCCGGACGATGCGTCCCGAGGATCGCGAGACCGCCCACCGGGTCATCGGGGAGATCGCGTCGTCGGTTGCCGCCGGGTACGGCTGCCGGGCCGCGGTGACTATCGAGCGCGGCGAGCCGGTGCTCGCCAACGACGTGGGACTGGCGGTGCGGGCCGGCGAGATCCTCACCGAGCTCGGGCACGCGGTGATCCCGACGTTCCGCTCGTTCGGCTCCGACGACTTCTCGGCGTACTGCGAGCGAGTGCGGGGGCTGATGGTCTTCGTCGGCACCGGCGCCGACCGCGGCGGGCTGCACGACGCGTCGTACCTGCCCGACGACGCGTACGTCGCGACCGTCGCCGACGCGATGGTCGCGGGCTACTGCGCCGCCCTCACCCCCTGATCCAGGCTGAGCTGAGTCCCGTGGCCCGCGAGCAGGTCGTCGGCCGTGCCGCCGCGCACGAGCCGCAGCACGGCGGGGTGACGGCCGGGCTGGTTCTAGGACCAGGACGTCTTCGACGGACGGCAGAGGCAGAAGGTGTGGCCGGCCGGGTCGGCGTACACCCGGAAGCCGCGCTCCGGAGCCGGGGAGGGAGGGTCGGTGGGGTCGACCGCGCGGCCGCCGAGGTCGAGCACACGCTGGTGGGCGGCGGCGATGTCGACGACGAAGAAGTCGAGGTGCGTCTGCTGGGGTACGGCGTTGTCGGGCCAGGTCGGCGCGACATGGTCGGGTGCGAGCTGGAAGGCCAACATCGGACCGGGACCGGTGATGGTGACCCATTCGTCGTCGGCGTACGCGACCTGGTAACCCAGCAGGTCGGCGTAGAAGTCGGCGTTCTTCCTCGGCTCGGCACAGTCGAGGACCAGGGTGTGCAGGTAGGGGTGGTCGCTCATGATCGGAACGCTAACGCGGCCTGGGGCCGGTGTAAGGCCGGTGTAAGGCCGGTGCCCGGCCGGTGCATGGAGGATTGGGTCCGGTGGCGTCCCCGCTGCTAGCCTGACCCGGTTGTCCGGCCCGTCCGGACGCCGCGGTCCACGGCCCACGACCTGTTCCATCAGGCGTGGATCAGGTGCCGCGTCACGCAAGCCCTCCTGCCACGGATGGTCCGTGGCCGCTCTAGTCCAGAGGAGGTGGAGACCGCTGTGCGTGCCTATGAAGTGATGGTCATCCTCGACCCGAGTCTCGAGGAGCGGACGGTGGAGCCGTCGCTCGACAAGTACCTCAACGTCATCCGCAAGGACGGCGGCAGCGTCGAGACCGTCGACGTCTGGGGCCGGCGCCGGCTGGCCTACGAGATCGACAAGAACGCCGAAGGCATCTACGCGGTCATCAACCTCACCGCGGAGCCGGCGACGGTCAAGGAGTTCGACCGTCAGCTCGGGCTCAACGAGTCGGTGCTGCGCACCAAGGTGATGCGTCCCGACGCTCACTGACCCAGGCTGAGCGTTCCTGTGGAACACCGGTAGCGATTGTCGGTGCGCCACGCAACGATGAACCCGCACGCTGTCGTACATCCCGAGGAGACCTGACATGGCAGGCGACACCCAGATCACCGTGGTCGGCAACCTGGTCGACGACCCCGAGCTCCGCTTCACGCCGTCGGGGGCTGCGGTGGCCAACTTCCGGATCGCCTCGACCCCGCGCACCTTCGACCGGCAGGCCAACGAGTGGAAGGACGGCGAGGCGCTGTTCCTGTCCTGCTCGGTATGGCGGCAGGCCGCGGAGAACGTCGCGGAGTCGCTGCAGAAGGGGATGCGCGTCGTGGTGCAGGGCAACCTGCGCTCGCGGCAGTACGAGACCCGTGAGGGTGAGAAGCGCACCGTCTTCGAGATCCAGGTCGACGAGGTCGGTCCGTCGCTGCGCTATGCCACCGCCAAGGTGACGCGGACGCAGCGGTCCGGTGGCTCGTCGTACGGCGGGGGCCAGCAGGGCGGCCAACCCGGTCCGTCCGACAACGACCCGTGGGCGACGCCGGCTGCCGGCCAGCAACCCCAGCAGGGCCAGCAGCCACAGCAGCAGAACCAGCCGGCGGGTGGCGCGTCCGGGAACGACCCGTGGGCAACCCCTGGCGTCAGCTCGGACGAGCCCCCGTTCTGACCCATTTCGGTGGCTGAGGAAGGCGCCCTGGCGCCTGTCTCGAAACCACCGGGACACAACTGAATCATCCAGATCGAATCCATTCCGACCCTGCCATCACTCAGGGACGGGCTTCGCTGAACACCTAGCAAGGGAGCACCACAATGGCCAAGGCAGTGATGCGCAAGCCGAAGAAGAAGGTTTGCCAGTTCTGCAAGGAGAAGGCGACCGGTGTCGACTACAAGGACACCACGCTGCTCCGCAAGTTCATCTCCGACCGAGGCAAGATCCGGGCCCGCCGGGTCACCGGCAACTGCGTCCAGCACCAGCGCGACGTCGCGATCGCTGTGAAGAACGCCCGCGAGCTCGCGCTGCTGCCCTACACCTCGACCGGTCGCTGAGGGGGCACGACGATGAAGATCATCCTGACCCAGGAGGTCACCGGTCTCGGACAGCCCGGTGACGTGGTCGAGGTCAAGGACGGCTACGGCCGCAACTACCTGCTGCCTCGAGGCGTCGCGATCAGGTGGACGCGCGGCGGTGAGAAGACCGTCGAGTCGATCAAGCAGGCTCGAGCCTCGCGCTCGGTGCGCGACCAGGAGCACGCCGACCAGATCAAGGGCAGGCTCGAGGCGGCCCCGGTCGACGTGAAGGTCAAGGCCGGCTCCGCGGGCCGCCTGTTCGGTGCGGTCACCACGACCGAGATCGCCGGCGCCCTCGGCGCGGTCGCCGGTGAGGACCTCGACCGCCGCGCGATCGCGCTCGGCAACCCGATCAAGACGCTCGGCGCCCACTCGGTGTCGGTGCGCCTACACGACGACGTCTCGGCCACGGTGGCCCTCAACGTCATCCCCGCCTGACCTACCGACGTACCACGCGACGGCCCGCCCGGACTCCGGTCCCGGCGGGCCGTGCTGCGTTGCGCCGGGCGGCCGTGACGTCGCTCTTTACCTGTGCATGAGCAGTGGATATCCCCCGGTCCGACCCCGGGTGAGGCGATCTGTCGACAAACCAACCGACGAATCCCAGATGGCGAAAGGCGGACCGGGATACCTGCCCACCTTTTCTGCCTGCACATGTGTGGAACCACGAACGTGCAGGTCAGAGCCGTGGTAGAGGAGCAGCCCCACGTCTTGTCCACACGTTGTCCACGGCGCGGGTCACAGGCCGCCGCGGTTCGTCCACGCTTCCGTGGAGGTTATCCCCAACCCCTGTGGACAACGCCCTGTCCGAGCGGTCCCCCGAGCACCTAGATTCGCCCCTCGGTGGGTCGGCGGACACGGTCGGCCGCCGGCAGCCACGGCCGCCCGGCCGCTGTCGGTGGTTGCCCCTAACGTCACTCCCGTCACAGCCGCGGGGCGCACGGGGCACCCGCGGACGGGCCGGAAGGGCTGCCTTGAGTTGAGTATCACCGAGCAGGGGTCGTGGGACGTTCCGGGCCTGCCCGAGGCACCGCGCGACAGCGTGGGAGACGACTGGGGCGACGGCCCCGCGGCGTACGAGCCCGGCGAGCGGCCGAGCCGCCCGGGCGACCGGACGCCGCCGCAGGACAACGCAGCCGAGCAGAGCGTGCTCGGTGCGATGCTGCTGTCCAAGGACTCCATCGCCGACGTCACCGAGGTGCTCCGGGGCGCCGACTTCTACCGCCCGGTGCACGAGGTCATCTTCGACTCGGTCATCGACCTCTACGGCCGCGGCGAGCCGGCCGACCCGGTCACGGTCGCCAACGAGCTGCAGCGCCGCGGCGAGCTCGCCCGCATCGGTGGCGCGCCCTACCTCCACACGCTCTCGGCCAACGTCCCGATCGCCGCGAACGCCGGCTACTACGCCGAGATCGTGCGCGAGAAGGCCGTCCTGCGCCGCCTCGTCGACGCCGGCACCAGGATCGTCCAGATGGGATACGCCGGCCAGGGGCAGGTCGACGACGTGGTCGACCAGGCGCAGGCCGAGGTCTACCAGGTCACCGAGCGGCGTGCGTCGGAGGACTACGCGCCGCTGAGCGACATCCTCGACGGCGTCCTCGACGAGATCGAGGCGATCGGCAACCGCGACGCCGGGCTGTACGGCGTGCCCACCGGCTTCGCCGACCTCGACGACCTCACCAACGGTCTGCACAAGGGCCAGATGGTCATCGTCGCGGCGAGGCCTGCTGTCGGGAAGAGCACCCTGGCTCTCGACCTGTGTCGGGCCGCCTCGATCCACAACAACATGACCTCCTGCTTCTTCAGCCTGGAGATGTCGCGCTCCGAGATCACGATGCGCCTGCTGTCGGCGGAGTCGAAGGTGCCGCTCAACGCCCTGCGCAACGGCAACATGCGTGACGAGGACTGGACCAAGCTCGCCCGCAAGATGAGCGAGATCTCGAGCTCGCCGCTGTTCATCGACGACTCGCCGAACATGACGATGATGGAGATCCGGGCCAAGGCCCGCCGGCTCAAGCAGCGCCACGACCTGCGGCTGATCGTCATCGACTACATGCAGCTGATGACCTCGGGCCGCAAGGTCGAGAGCCGCCAGGTAGAGGTCAGCGAGTTCTCCCGCCAGATCAAGCTCCTGGCCAAGGAGCTCGAGGTCCCGATCATCGCACTCTCCCAGCTCAACCGCGGGCCCGAGCAGCGCGGGGACAAGAGACCGATGATGAGTGACCTACGCGAGTCGGGATGCCTGACTGCCGACACCCGATTGATGCGCGCCGACACGAACGCCGAGATCACCCTCGGTGAGCTGATGGAGTCCGGTGCCGAGGACATCCCGGTCTGGTCGCTCGACGATCGCCTCAAGCTGGTGCCGCGGACGATGACCCACGCGTTCCCCAGCGGCGTGAAGCCCGTCTTCGAGCTGACGCTGGCGTCGGGTCGCCGGATCCGCGCCACGGGCAACCACAAGTTCCTCACCTACGACGGATGGATGCCGCTGTCCGAGCTCGCGCCGGGTGCCCGGATGGGTTCCCTGCGGCATGTGCCCCCGCCCCTCGACGTCCATAGCCGAGACGACGACGAGGTCGTCCTCCTCGCACACCTTCTGGGTAACGGTTCGTTCGTCAGGCGTCAGCCGATCCGCTACGCGAGTATTGACGAGGCCAACCTCTCGTCGGTCGAGGAGGCCGCCCACCGGCGGTTCGGGATCACCGCCAAGCGGGATGAGTACGCCGCTGCACGGGTGACCACGCTGCGCCTGCAGGCGCCGTACCGGCTCACCCACGGCCGACGGAACCCGATCGCCGCCTGGCTCGATGATGACCAGCTCTTCGGCCTGCGCAGCCACGAGAAGTTCGTGCCCGACTGGGTGTTCAGACTGCCCAAGGAGCAGGTCGGCCTCTTTCTGCGGCACATCTGGGCGACCGATGGCTCGGTCGGGTACGACGCGAAGAATCGCCTCGGTCGCATCTCTTACGCTTCCACCAGCCGACGACTCGTCGATGATCTGGCCAGGCTGCTACTTCGCTTCAATGTCTTCACGCGGATCAAGCGCGCCCGCAAGCCGGGATACCGCGATTCTTGGCACCTCTACGTCTATGGCGTCGAGAACCAGCTCCGCTTCTGCGACGAGATCGGCGTGAATGGTGAGAGGGGGGCGAAGGCCACCGCCTTGGCCGCGAACCTGCGTGGCGTGCACCCCAACACCAACCTCGACACCGTGCCGACGGAAGTGTGGGGTCGCGTCCGCGAGCTGCTGGCCGAGAAGAGGATGACGCACCGACAGTTCGCCACTGCCATGAACACGAAGCTCTGCGGGTCGACAATGTGGAAGCACGCCCCAAGTCGAGAGCGTCTGGCTCGAGTCGCCGCGGTGCTCGACGACGCCCACCTCGACGTACTGGCCACCAACGACGTCTACTGGGATACGGTCACTTCGATCGAGTTGGTGGGCGAGCAGCCGGTGTATGACGCCACGGTCCTGAAAACACACAATTTCGTCGTCAACGGAATCGCGGCCCACAATAGTTTGGAACAAGATGCCGACATGGTGATCCTGCTCCACCGCGACGACGTCTATGAGAAGGAGTCGACCCGCCCCGGCGAGGCCGACCTGATCGTGGCCAAGCACCGCAACGGCCCGACCCGCGACATCGTCGTCGCCTTCCAGGGTCACTACTCCCGCTTCGTCGACATGGCCCACTGAGCCGGGCTGAGCCCACCCGTGTCGGAGACCGATCCTCCAGCGGAAGGACGTGGCACGACCATTCGCTACGTGCCACACTGTAGTCATGGATGCCACGCTCGTTCTTGGGCAGCAGGGACGCATCGTCATTCCCGCCGAGGTACGCACGGCACTCGGACTTGCTCCAGGTGACCAGCTGCACCTGCACCTCGACGGGCGACGTGTCGTGCTCGAACGCCAGCAGGACGCGGCATCGGAGCTGCGTGGACTCGCCTCGTCGGTTCCAGAAGCGCGCTCCTTGGTCGATGAGCTGCTTGCCGAGCGGCGCCTCGCGGCTGCGGCCGGCGAGTGACCGTCCTGGACGCCTCGGCTGTGCTCGCCGTCGTCCACGACGAGCCCGGCGCCGAGATGGTCATCCCCGAACTTCACTCGGCATCTCTGGGCGCGGCGAACCTGGCCGAGGTCATCGCAAAGCTGGTGGACGCAGGTGTCGACGTCAGCCGGCTTCGGGGGCTGCTCCTTGCCGCGGGAGTGGCCGTCGAGCCGGTGCTCGAAGAAGATGCCGAGCTCGCCGGGGCCATGCGGGCGCTGGAGGGAGGCCCGAACCTCTCGCTCGGCGACAGGTGCTGTCTCGCCCTGGCAGTACGCAGCGACCCACCCGAAGTCCTGACAGCTGACCCTGCCTGGGCCGACCTTGACCTGCCGGTACGAGTCCGACTGATCCGGTAGCCCCCAAAATCGCGATCCGTTTGTGGAGCGCTGGCGTCGTTTCGTCAGGAGGTTGGTGGGGCGCCCACTACCGCTCCCTGATGCACTGGCCTTGATCCTGGCCGTGGTGTAAGCAGCCGTACACCCAGGTCGTCACGTCCGAACAGGTCGCGGCAGCGCGCAACGGAGAGTTCTCGCTCTACCTGAGTGACGGCCGCCCGGTTCCGCCGGCGTGGGTCACGCGGGTCTCCGGTCTGCGGGTCCTGTGCCTGGCTTCGGGCGGCGGGCAGCAGGCCCCGATCTTCGCCGCCCTCGGCGCCGAGGTGACGCTGCTCGACGCCTCGGTCGAACAACTGGCCCAGGACCGGTACGTCGCCGAACGCGACGGTCTGGCGTTCACGATCATCGAGGGTGACATGGCGGACCTCTCGGCCTTGGCCGACGACGCGTTCGACCTGATCTTCAACCCGCCCTCGACGATGTTCGTCCCCCACCTGCAGCCTGTCTGGCAGGAGTGCAACCGCGTCCTGCGTCCCGGCGGCACCTTGATGACCGGGTTCATCAACCCCGACGAGTTCGTCTTCGACGCCGACGCCCTCGACAACGAGGGCGCCTTCGTGGTGCGCCACTCGTTGCCGTACGTCGAGTACGACACCCTGGTCGCGGCCGAACGCGAAGAGCGAAGGCAAGCCAAGGCGATGTTCCACTTCAGCCACACCATGGAAAGCCAGCTCGGTGGGATTCTCGACGCCGGCTTCGTCATCACCGGCTTCTACGAAGATCGCCGAACCGAGGCCGACGGCAACCGGATTCGGCATTACCTGCCCAGCTTCTTCGTGGTCCGCGCCCACAAAGGAGCCATCGTCTGACGATTGCCGGCTGCGCTTCCACGCGAAGTCTCTGGCGATCGGAGGCCTCCCGGGTGATGCTGCCCTGGAGGTTGGAGCTCCAGATCGCCCACCATCGCCGACATCGCCCGTTGGTTCACGAGTCGATCTGCTTCATCGGGGCAGTGGGCGGTCAGCCGGTGCAGTCGACGGCGACTGCGAGGGCGGCACAGATCTCGCGCATGCGAACCTCGGCCAGCCGTCCCAACCGTTGGACGAGGATGGCGATAGCGACGCTTTCGATCGAGTCGAGGTTCACCGCCGAGCGAAGCGGCACCGGGTCGTCACCCGGTTCGAGCACCACCTCGCTCGCAAGCCCGCGGATGGTCGTCGTGCAGGGAGCCACGAGGGCGCGGCGATGCCGTGGGATG
>JAICSC010000347.1 GCA_025937085.1 Nocardioides sp. | reverse complement strand
TCTGCGACGCACGCTCGGCCTGGTTCTGCTCGTGGGGGTCATGCTGGGCGTCGCGGCAGGTGCTTGGTGGTGGACGCATCCTCGGGCGTTCATGAGCGGCGCCGGCGCCGAGATGAAGTTGAGCGCGGTGCCATTGGATGACCTCCCGTTCTATGTCGGCTTCGCGAATGCCGGGGCGAGCAGAGACCCCGAGACCGTCACCCTGCGCTCGGTGCGTGTACGCCTGCGCGACAACACCGCTGGGGCGACCGCAACCGTGGCGGTGTGCACTCGCCGTCCGGTCGCCGACGGCACATTGGCCTTCGGGAGTGGCACGGCTGCCACTACGCCCGACCTCGGCAAGTACTGCACGAGCCTGCAGCCTGTGCGTCCCGGAGTGACGATGCGACTCGACGACGGCCGTCAATACCTGATCGCGACAATCTCGGTGTCTCGCCCCGGTCGCGCGGTCTTTGCAAATGCTGATCTGACCTACAGCCGCGACGCGAGTCACCTGTACCAGCGCGGCACCCAACACATCGAGGTCGGCACCATCACGACCGTGCGGGTCAGCGACTAGCCAACCACCCCTACCTGGGGTTCAGCTCTGCGGAGCATCAGTTCCGCACGATGGTCGCCGTCCACCGGGAGCCGCAGACAGCGTGCGCTGCGGCCAACCGGAGCCGCGATCCGCTCGGTCATGCCGCAGTACGCGCGCGACCTGATCGCCGTCTAAGAACTCCTCCGCCATGCCAAGCCCGAGAGCAAGAGATCTACGTACAAGCGGGCGGGGCGCTCTTAGCCGCTGTGCGGGCGCGGGCACGAGCGCCGCTGCCGTCGAGCAGGCGATGTCATGTGATGCCGCGATCCCCAAGGATCAGTGCATCGACCCGGGCGGGGGTTTGTACAACTCCTGGACGGCAGCCTCGATGTCACCGCCATCGGCCTCCACGGGTTCCATGTAGAAGCGCCCTTGGGTGACCAGGCCGTCGCGTACGACGAAGATCGTTACCCCCCGCACCGCGAAAGGCGACCCGTCCACATGGTGACCGTGCCAGTACCATTCGCCCCACTCGATGTCCCCGTCCGCCGATGTGGCGACCAGTTCCGAGCGGAAGTCCGGCACTCCCTCGAAGACAGACGTCCAGTTCTCGAGCACCTGAGCGCTGCCGCCGAACCCACGACTCGGGTGCACCGGGTGCACGCTTTGGTAGTCCTCAGCGAACAGCGACGCCAGCCGTTGCGCATCGTGAGCGTTGACCGCATCCCTGAGCTGATCCAGCATGGTCGTCATCCCAGAACGATAGATCGGCTGGTGGACGTAGGGCCACGGCGCGCACGTTGTGTGTCTTCACTGCCGCGGCGTGCGGCCATGCCCGGCTCGCCGAAATCCACCTACAACGGCCAGTCGAGCGACAAGCTGCTTACAGACGATCAGGACACCCTCGTGGCGCTGATCCCCGGTCTTGAATGCAGCCCCTTCTGAACCCACTCTGACGGTTGTTCTGGCCCACCGGACCGACGACCCGTAGTAGGCGCCTGTGAGGCACTCAGCGCAACGTCCGCATCTGCCGCTGGGCGACGCGATCCTGCCGAGACGAGTACCCTCGCAACCGCGAAGACAGGAGGGTTGTGGTCATCGGTAGGGGTGCTCGTCGCGTAGGTACCAAACGGTCCAGGCGACGGGGAAGGGCAGGCCCGTCAGTACGGCCAGCGGACATGGAAGGCCACGCCGATGCGCACCGATGGCTGTGAGGACCAGCAGCGGCAGCCCGAGAGCCGCCACATGCAGTCCGACCATGAGCATGACCGCATCGTCCCCCATGCGCCGGCCCTGGTCGCCGTTACCGGATTCACCGAAGACAGCGTGCGCTGCGACAACCGGATGTCTGCCGATGCGCGTGCGTCCGCCTTCAGTTGTTCTGGGTTATGGCGTCCACTCGAAGGCAGCGCCTGCCGTCTGGCTTGTCGCTCGCGTGCACGACGCTCGGATGACTTTCGACGCCTGGCCACGGCTCATGTGTGAGCCGACGTCACCGGCCCAACTCTTGCTCCAAGCCACCGTGCGGACGGCTTGGGCAAGGTCGGCCCACTGATCGGTGTGCTGCTTGGTGGCGACGTTGATGGCATCCGCTGCCCGCAGGTAATGGTGCGCTGCCACCTGGTCGCACGCCGCTTCGGCCGATGACAACCCGGCCGTCGTGTAGGCGCGGGCCTGTTGGCTGGAGCCACCGTTGTGGGCCCCGGAGCACCCGAACGTTGGTGAGATCGCCGCAAGAGCCACAATGAGCCCGCCCAGTCGCCGTCTCCGCATGCTGCTCATGGTGGCTTGGACGGGGAGAAGGGTCCATGAGTTCCGTGAAGTGCACGCCCATGCCGCAGAGCGTGCGCTGCGGCCAACCGGATCTGGCCGCGATCCGCACGGCGACTCTACTTACAAGCAAGCTCAGCATCTCTGCTCACGATATGCGAAGGAGCTTCCCCATCTCTTCGTTCGGTTCTCATTATGGACCGAATGCCTGCAGAAAGCTGATTAAACTTGTCAAGACTATCCGTGCCGACGGCATCCTCCATTGCAGGATCCAGGTTTCCTTGAGCCGTCCTCATGTGCTCCCAATAGGCTGAGAAATCTCCACCATTGGCGCCCACAGACGAGACGGCAGCATGGCCGGGTCGTTCCGACAGGGTCCCCCGGTCCCGTTTTCGTCCACCTGGACGATAACGACCTCGTTTCGCTGGATTCTGCGTTCGTTTTCGTCCAGGTGGACGACATCGACCTTGTCGGGGCAGCATTCGCGCCGTCGGGATCCCAGCACGCGGACATGCCGCGATCCGCGCGGCCATCCGTAGCCGCCATGCGCGCAGCCGGGGGAACGAGCCTCGACAGAAATGCGCCTTCTGCCCTCGCGGGCCGCGGGGCGGCCTCCGTGGCACGTCCGACGGGCGCAAAGCGGGGCTGAAGACGGACGGAGCGACGACGGGTCGACGGGACGGTTACAAGTTTCTTTACTGGCTCAAGGCCGGCTTCGCCGGCACGTCCGGCTGCGGGCGGCGCTGGCGCGCCGTCCTCGCCGGCCGACAAGCAGAACGCCATGGCGAAGAGGACCCGTCCTCGGCACCCCCATGATCCGGACACCGGCCGGCGCGTCAAGGTCGCATTCGCGTCGCTCTCATCATCCTTGGGTCGTGGGTTCGAGCCCCACCCGCAACACCACGCGTTTCCGCAGGTCAGCGGCAGCGTCCAGGTCGTCGCGGAACGACCCACGCGGCACCGGCACCCGCGGCAGTCGGCGCACGCCGAGCCGATGTGGTCCGGGTCGACGAGCATCCCCACGACGACGGACGGTGGACCTCGCGCCACTATGGTGGGCCGATGGCGTCGGTCAAGCAGGTCCAGGTCACCTTCGACTGCGCGGAGCCTGAGCGCGTCGCTCGCTTCTGGTGCGAGGTGCTGGGGTACGTCGTGCCGCCCCCGCCGGAGGGGTTCGACTCGTGGGACGACTTCGATCGCTCGCTGCCGCCTGAGCGTCAGGGCTCGGCGTTCGCGTGCATGGACCCCTCGGGTGTGGGCCCGCGGCTGTTCTTCCAGCGCGTTCCCGAAGGCAAGGTCGTCAAGAACCGGCTGCATC
>JAICSC010000272.1 GCA_025937085.1 Nocardioides sp. | reverse complement strand
GGCCGCGGGCGACGCCGACGGTCTCCCCGCGGGCTTCGGGGTCGGTCTTGGAGCGGCGGATATCGAGCAGCAGCCCGGCGGACCGTCGGTTCGAGGTCGGCCTGGGTGAGCGCGGACAGCTCCGAGACCCGCAGCGCCGAGGCGAAGCCGAGCGGGATCAGGGCGGCGTCGCGGGCGCCCTTGGCGGTGGATCGGTCGATGGGGGTGACGTCTGGCGGAGCTCCTCGGTGGTGAGGGCTCGGGCGGGTCGGCGGGCGGCAGTGCCGAGCCGCCGGCGCTGGCCGCGCCGGGCCAGGCGGACGGTTTCGGTGGCGATCGGGTCGGGGGGCCGGCGTGGCGGTGCTGGTAGGAGATGGCCGAGCAGGCCAGCTCGATGGTGGCCGGCGCAGACGCGGTCGTCGATACGCGGCTCGGAGGGACTCGTGGGATCGTGCAGGTTCATAACGGGAAGGTGCGCGAAGCCCGCCGAGCAAAGCCGAGGTGGCCCGAGCTCACCCCCCGCGATCGTCCAACTGCGGGCCGAAGTGCCGAATAAGTGCCGGAGGGCCATGCCTTCCTCCTCGGTTGAGGGTTCAGAACATGGCCCTGACCAGCGGTTTCGGTGGAGCTGAGGGGACTCGAACCCCTGACCCTCTGCATGCCATGCAGATGCGCTACCAGCTGCGCCACAGCCCCATGAAGTCCGCCGACTCGGGCGGGCAACTCGCGGAATCTTAGCCAACCGGCGCGTCCCCCACGAAATTGACGCCCCGGCGAGCGAGCTTGCGAGCTCGGCGAACAGGGCGGCAGGGTGAGGAGGCTCGCCTCAGTCCCGAACGAAGAGAGGGCCTGGGCGAGCCGTCTCGAAGCCAAGCCGGCCGCTACCGACCTTCTCGTTGTACGACGTGAGCCGGACCCGGTCCTGGACAGGGTCGTGGGTGAGCATGCAGAACGCGCCGTTCTCGATCACTTGCAGGGCCCGGGCCTGCTCCCAGGGCCAGCCGATGAGCCCCATCAGTCCGACCCGGAGACAGGCACCGTGGAGCACGGCGATCCCGGTCTGGCCGGGACCGAGCCCGCTGAAACAGCTGAGCAGCGCGGGTACGACGCGGTCGCGCACCTGCTCGGTGGTCTCCTCACCCGGCACCAGCGTGGCGGATCGGCCGGACCGGTAGGCGGCGTACTCCTCGGGGTAACGCTCGGCGGCCTCCTGGAGGGTCAGTCCGGACCGCTCCCCCACGTCGTACTCGCGGAGACGTGAGTCACACTCCATGGCGAGTCCGGTGGTCTCGGCGATCGCCTCTGCCGTCTGCCGCGCCCGGACGAGGTCGCTCGACCACAGCCGCACCGGGCCGAACCCGGCGAGAAGTCGCGCCACGGCCTGCGCCTGCACCCGACCGGTGTCGTTCAAGGGGATGTCGGCATGGCCCTGTGCACGACCCGAGCGGTTCCAGTCGGTCTCGCCGTGGCGGACCACGACCAGGGTGCGTGCCTCACCCACCGGCCGAGCCGGCGGACACGTCGGCCGGGAGGTCGATCAGCGGGCAGTCGCGCCAGAGCCGTTCGAGGGCGTAGAACTGCCGCTCCTCCTCGTGCTGCACGTGGACGACGACGTCGCCGTAGTCGATCAGCACCCAGCGGCCGTCGCGCTCGCCCTCGCGACGGATCGGCTTCTCCCCCATGTCCCGCAGCTTCTCCTCGATCTCGTCGACGATCGCCTTCACCTGACGGTCGTTGGTCGCCGACGCCAGGACGAACGCATCGGTGATCACGAGCTGGTCACTGACGTCGAACGCCATGATGTGCTGCGCCAGCTTGTCGGACGCCGCCCGGGCGGCGGTGTGGACGAGGCTGACGGCGTGGTCGGTTGCGGTCATGCAGAACTCTCGGTGGTGGGTTCGTGGTCTCGGCTCCGCTCGCCCGATCTGGGCCCGGCGGAGCTCATGCGCGGGTACAGCCGGCGCTTGGCGACGTACTGGACGACACCATCGGGCACCAGGTACCACACGGGTTCACCTCGCATGCTACGTCGGCGTACGTCGGTCGAGCTGATCGCCAGCGCCGGCACCTCGACGATCGTCACCCGGTCGCTCGGGATCTTGCCGACGGTCTCGGGGTCCATCACGAAGCCGGGGCGGGTACAGCCGACGAACTGCGCCAGCTCGAACAGCTCGTCCGCGTCGCGCCAGGTGAAGATGTCGGCGAGTGCGTCGGCTCCGGTGATGAAGTACAGCTCGGCATCGGGCAGGGCTTCGCGCAGGTCGCGGAGGGTGTCGATGGTGTACGTCGGCCCGCCGCGGTCGATGTCGACGCGTGAGACCCAGAACCGCGGGTTGGAGGCGGTGGCGATCACGGTCATCAGGTACCGGTCCTCGGCGGCCGTGACCTGCTTGTCGGACTTCTGCCAGGGCGCGCCGGTCGGAACGAAGACGACCTCGTCGAGGTCGAACCACGCCTGCACCTCGGACGCCGCCACGAGGTGGCCGTGGTGGATCGGGTCGAACGTGCCACCCATCACCCCGACGCGGCGGGCGCGGGTAGCGGTCATCTCGCCCCGCTCAGCTGTGCTCGCGACCCGCGGCGAAGACGAGCAGCGCGCCCATGAGCAGGATGAAGATCAGGATCACGCCACTGCCCACGACCCAGTGGTTGATCTCAAGAGGCGTCACGACCATGGCGAAACGATATCGGACGTACGCCGGCTCACCGGACGTGGCCATCCCCGGTCACGACGTACTTGGTCGAGGTCATCTCGGGCAGCCCCATCGGGCCGCGGGCGTGGAGCTTCTGGGTGCTGATCCCGATCTCTGCGCCGAAGCCGAACTCGCCGCCGTCGGTGAACCGGGTGGAGGCGTTGACCAGCACCGCGGCGGCGTCGACCTCGGCCACGAAGCGTCGAGCCGCGGCCTGGTCGCCGGTGACGATCGCCTCGGTGTGTCCTGTCGAGAACCGCCGGATGTGGTCGATCGCCGCGGCGAGGTCGGGGACCACTGCGGCGGAGATGTCCGAGCTGAGGTACTCGCGCCCGAAGTCGTCGTCGGTCGCAGGCTCGACCCCGTCGTAGGAAAGGAAGTGCTGATCACCGTGGATGACGACTCCTGCCGCGGCGAGGGCGGGCACGACACGAGGCAGGAAGGCATCTGCGATCTCGGCGTGCACCAGCAGGGACTCGGCCGCGTTGCAGACGCTGGTGCGCTGGGTCTTCGCGTTCAGCACGATCGCCAGCGCCATCTCCAGGTCTGCCCCGGCGTCGACGTACACGTGGCAGTTGCCCACGCCGGTCTCGATCACCGGCACGGTCGACTCCTCGACGACGGACCGGATCAGGCCCGCTCCCCCGCGCGGCACCAGCACGTCGACGAGGCCGCGGGCGCGCATCAGCTCCTTGACCGTCTCGCGGGAGTCGGCCGGGACCAGCTGGATGCAATCGGCAGGAAGACCGGCGCTCGCGATGGCGCGGCGGAGCACCTCGACCAGGGCGGCGTTGCTCGCGGCGGCGCTCCTGCTGCCCCGCAGCAGAGCGGCGTTGCCTGATTTGAGGCAGATGCCGGCGGCGTCGACGGTCACGTTGGGCCGCCCTTCGTAGATCATCCCGACCACGCCGAACGGCACCCGGACCTGCCGCAGCTCCAATCCGTTGGCGAGGGTGCTGCCGCGCACGACCTCGCCGACCGGGTCGGGCAGCCGGGCCAGGTCACGCAGCCCGTCGGCCATGGCGGACACCCGCTCGGGGTCCAGGGACAGCCGGTCCACCAGCCCGGCCTCGACGCCGGCGGCCTCGGCACGTCGTACGTCGTCGGCGTTGGCCGCGAGCACGTCGTGCGCCGCTTCGTCCAAGGCGTCGGCCATGGCCTGCAGCGCTGCGTCCTTCGTGGCGCGGGTCGCCAGTGCCAGGTCGCGCGCCGCCACCCGCGCGCGTCGGGCCAGCTCCGCGACGTGCTCGTGCGCTGACACGCGCCCAATCTAGTGAGTGCCCCGCGGTCGCCGGAGGATCTCAGCCACTGGGATGACCGGGATCCTCCGCTGCGGGTTCCGCCCAGCTCGAGGATCAGCCCTTGCGCTGCTTGACCTCTTCGGTCAGCGCGGGGAGGACGGTGTGCAGGTCGCCGACGATGCCGAAGTCGACCAGCTCGAAGATCGGGGCCTCCTCGTCCTTGTTGACCGCCACGATGGTCTTGGAGGTCTGCATGCCGGCACGGTGCTGGATGGCGCCGGAGATGCCGGCGGCGATGTAGAGCTGGGGGGAGACGGTCTTGCCGGTCTGCCCGATCTGGTAGCTGTGGGGCTTCCACCCGGAGTCGACCGCGGCCCGCGAGGCGCCGACGGCGGCGCCGAGGGCGTCGGCCAGCTCCTCGACCGGCTCGAACTTGCCGCCGGTGCCGCGGCCGCCGGAGACGATGATCGCGGCCTCGGTCAGCTCGGGCCGGCCGGTCGCCGTCCGCGGCTGGGAGGCCACGATCCGGGCGGCCTTGGCGGCCTCGGAGATCGTGACCGCGACCTCCTCGACCTCACCCACACCCGCCGCCTCGACCGGGGCGGCCGAGTTCGGCTTCACTGTGATGATCGGCGTGCCCTTCGTGACCTTCGCCTTGACGGTGTAACTGCCGGCGAACACCGACTGGGTCGTGACGGGTCCGTCCTCGCCCGACTCGAGGTCCACGGCGTCGGTGATCAGGCCCGACCCGGTCTTGATCGCGAGCCGCCCGGCGATCTCCTTGCCCTCTGCCGAAGACGCGATCAGGAGGGCGCCGGGTGAAGTCTTCTCGATCAGCTGCGCGAGCGCCTCCGCCTTCGGGGCGACCAGGTAGCCCTTCAGGTCCGTGTCGTCGACGACGTAGACCTTGCCGGCGCCGTACTTCGCCACCGCCTCGGCGACCTCGGCGCCCTGGTCCTTCGGGCCGATGAACACCGCGGACGGCTCACCGATCCGCCCGGCCAGGGTCAACATCTCGTACGTCGGCCTCTTGACCGCACCGTCGGCGTGGTCGACCACCACCAGAATCTCAGACATCTCTCGGCTGACTCCCTGCCTCGAACGCTCTCGCGAGCTCAGATGAACTTGG